>JAGGVB010000065.1 GCA_021158245.1 bacterium
TCGGGCTTGATTCAGTATCTCCTTTTATAAAGGATGCTGAAAAGGGAGTGTTTATTCTATGCCTTACATCAAATCCCAGTTCAAAAGATTTTCAGTACATTACGTACAGAGAACAGGAACTCTACAAAATTGTGGCAAAAAAGGCAGTTGAATGGAATCAAAACGGCAATATCGGGCTTGTAGTTGGTGCCACGCATCCTGATGAGCTTGCTGCGGTAAGAGCTGCTGCAGAGGACCTGCCATTCCTTATCCCCGGAATAGGAGCACAGGGAGGAGATCTTGAAGGGTCTGTTAAAGCAGGTGCAGGCAAAAGCGGAGACCTTGCTGTAATTAATTCGAGCAGGGGAATCATATACGCTTCAAAAGACGATGATTTTGCAGAAGCAGCAGGCAACGCTGCAAAAAAATTGAGAGACAGCATAAACAGGGTACGAGGATTATAAAAATAATCACACTGAAAAGCCCTATCCCGGACTGACGTTCAAATTTAAATTCATTTAAAATTAAGACAGGGAATGACAATGGATATTAAAGACCGCGATTCGATTATTGCAGTATTCAAAGAAACAAGAGCCCTTCTTGAAGGCCATTTTCTTCTTACTTCAGGCCTGCATAGTAATGTCTATTTTCAGTGTGCCAGAGTTTTCCAATACCCTGAATACAGCACTGAACTGTGCAAGGGCATCGCAAATAATTTTAAAAATCAGGAAATTGACGTTGTTGTTTCTCCTGCTGTAGGCGGGATTGTAGTGGGCCAGGAAGTTGCAAGACTTCTTAATATCCGTTCGATTTTCACAGAAAGAGTTGACGGTAAAATGACCTTGCGCAGAGGTTTTGAACTCAGCGAGGGAGAAAAAGTTCTCGTTGTTGAGGATGTAACAACAACAGGCGGGTCAGTCAAAGAAGTTATAGAAATAGTTAAAGAGAGGGGTGCAAATCCTGCGGGAGTTGGTGCTGTTGTTGACAGAAGCGGCGGTACAATAGATTTCGGAGTACCCTATTTTTCACTTGTGGCTATGGAAGTTCACAATTATGCCCCTGAAGAGTGTCCCATGTGTGAACAGGGCAGCAAACCTGTCAAGCCCGGAAGCCGCGGGCTGAAATAAATTTTCGATAAAATGGTCCTTACCCTATATATAATTCAAATTCTGGTTTCCATTATTCTTCTGTGGAAGGGTTCAGATATTCTGGTTGAGAGCTCAGTAAATATCGCGAGATATTTCGGAGTGCCTCAACTGATAATCGGACTTACAATAGTAGCACTGGGCACTTCTGCTCCGGAATTAACAGTTACAATAGGTGCAGCTTTAACCGGACAATCAAATATTTCCGTCTCCAATGTAATAGGATCCAACATCTTTAATCTGGGATTCATTCTTGGTAGTATAGCAATTGTGAAATCAGTAAAAACTTCGCCGCGCCTTATTGCAAGGGACGGCTCGGTGCTTATTGGTGCCACTATTGCAGTACTTTTCATGGTGTGGGATACCCATCTCAGCAGGTTCGAGGGATTGATTCTTCTTACAGGGCTTGTCATTTATAATATTTTTTTAATAAGAAACGGGAAGAAAAACAAAGAGGAATCAAAAGAAGAAAAACTTGCAGTAAAGGATATTGTTAACCTTGTTTCAGGTATTGCAGTTGTTGTTCTCGGAGGATATTTTTTACGCAATGGAAGCGTGGGAATAGCACGTATGGCAGGACTTTCCGAATGGGTTATAGGAGCAACAGTTGTAGCTGCAGGCACATCGGCGCCTGAATTTGTAACTTCACTTATGGCAACATTAAAAGGGCACTATGGAATTTCTGCAGGAAATTTAGTGGGAAGCTGTATTTACAATTTTATGGGTGTTTTGGGTATTGCAGTTGTTATAAGGCCCATGAATGTTGCAGCAAGTGCACGGCAGACAATGATTATGACTTTTTTAATAATTGTGACTGCTCTTGTGCTCCTTGCAACGAGGAAAAAAATGTCAAGGCTTGAAGGTGTATTTCTTTTTCTTCTCAGTGCGGTTGTGTGGATTGTTGAATTTATGTAGATTAAGCTTGTGATGAAATTGAGTATTGTATTACGGAATTCCGTTCTTAACTATTTACCCTGACTTTTCTCCATTTCACCAATTTTCTTCAGAAGATACTCTTCATCTTTTTTATCTATGACTTTTTCATCTTTTGTAATCCGGCATACAAGTATGTCTCTGCCGAATTTTTCAAGCCTGCTCAATGTAACCTCATACGGCTCCAAAAGTTCAATTATAGGTTTTAAAAGATACTGTTGGTGGAGATAAGATATACACAGAAGTGTTGCAGATTTGATAAATTCACCTGAGGAAGACAGCGTGCCTGTTGTACGTATAATTGTCAGTATAGTTTTTTTGTTCTTCTGGATTAAACTAAACATGTCAAGTATGATCTTAATATGATCTGCTATCTCATCACCTCGTGCGCCTATCCTGTAAAAATCTTCAATACTATAATACAATTCCCTTATAACGTTTTTATTAACAGGTTTCAGCTTTTCCCTTACAGCCTTGAGTTTTACAGAGTCCAGGGTACGCATGCCTGCATCAAAATCTCTAAAATCTCCGATTGCTTCTGAAATCTTTTCTCTTATTGTATTGTAAATTATTTCTGTATTCTCAATTGCAGTAAGGTGCACTCTCATGTCAATAATAAAAACTCTCGTTGATCCGAACTTTTTAGGCGGTTTAACAGAATGAATGTGAAACCCGGAGACTTCTTCAAGTTTGTTTACAGTTGTTGTTATTGTACGCCTGCCCAGATCCTGCTTTGAAGGTATTACAATAATCAGTTTAAAATCAATAAAAAGATCTGTTGCCTGGCTGACACTCTGATATACTTGAGTAATATTGGATTGTTCCGCCTCTCTTACGAGAAGGGGAATGATGGCCCTGGCGTATTGTTCGAATCCGCCTATTGATTCTATCCACTGAGCCCGATCTCTCTGCTTGTTCAAAACAAGCCGTGAAAAGGCATGATGCAGCCTGGACTGTTCCAATTCCGTTAAAGCATTTCCCGAAGAATCAACAAATTCTATACGAAACACAGAAATACCATTTTCTGTAGTAAACTCTCTGTTGTGTTTGAGTATAAAATTAGGAATTGTATACTCAATTGTTTTCAGGCAGTCTTCGAGATGAAGCAGATGAGCAGGCCCGGCAACTGTTATTCCTGTAAACGTACCTTCGGAGCTTGTTTCAAAATTGGCTATCTCCAACTGAATTGTGTCTCCGGATTCTGCAACTTTCAATGTAAACGCATAATTTGTAATTATCTGTTTTGCAATATCTTCAACTTTCCGATTTTCAATATAGTCCCTTGATCTTGCTGCAAAGTATTTAACTGCCTCTCCATTTAAACCTATGATTTTCTCTATATCATTTTTATTATAGATCTTTTCAATATAAGTTATTACCCTGGAGTAGATTTCCAGTTTACGAAATTCCTCGGATAAAAGATAGGTTTTTGCCTTGGTGCCGACAGCAGCTTGATTTATCCTGGAAATGATAATATCTTTTTGCTCCCAGAGTTTTTTCAAAGCTTTTTTATCAGATGTTTCAATCCCAATAAGCACAATTCCGATATTATCATGTTTCCCCGGAAGAGATAATCCCTTAACAAAAGAGATATTCCATCCTATTTCATGTATAACACCGGTGCATGCATCAAAAAGGCCGGGCCAGTCAACACTTAACACTCCCAAAACAGTAATATTTTTTTTGCTGTGGCTCTCCTGGATAGGCAGGTCAACAATTTCTGCAATTATTTTAAGGTTCTTCTTGTCTTCCCAATCATTGATCAATTTAAGCATAAGAGCGTATTGTTCATGTAATGGGAAAATTTCCTCACTTTTGGTTATATCTTTTATATATGAAGAATAAGTATGCGGAGAGAGGCTTATTTTATATTTCTTTAATATTTGATCAATTTGTTTCTCGGGAATTTCCATGACTGCTGCTTCCGTTACTCTTTATTTAACATCTCTAAAGATACAAAAAAAAAGCGCCCTGTTCAACCTGTATTAAATAAAATTGTAACGGGCGAATAATACTTGTAAATAAATTTTTCAGTCCAGAGTAAGAGCCTGCCTTATATCATTTTCCGGGAAATCATTTTGCTGTTCCGTATGATGCCAGTGCAGCACTTTCATAAGGGTCTGACGCATTGTGTTTTCTTTCTCAATAAGTCCGGCCTGGCTGCTGCTTGCAAGAATAGCCATCCCAATAATCCCGCAGACAAATCCCAAAAATCCTGTAATAATACATAAAATCATTTTACTTCTCAATCCTCGATTATTGTTTATTCCTCTTGCTCTATCTCTATAGATATGCAATAAACGTGCCTCATTTTAAAAATATTACAAAATAAAAGCATGCTGTAATTCCTTAAAAAACAATCATTGTTTAAAAACTATTATCTTCCCATCGCAATTTAATGTTTAATTTTTGACAGATGTGACCATTAATAAACAGAGAATATCTTGACTTAAACGGGATAAATCAATATATTTACACAGAAATCACGTATTTACCTTATTCCTTTTTTGCAATATTGCCTGTTTTTATACAAGTTTGCGTTTTTAATCGGGTTTTAATATAAATAATATATTTTTGACCCTGTTATATAAACTTAAAAAGGAGAACGAAAATGGCAAAGCAAAACAAAATTTTATTAATCATTCTGGCAATTATTCTTCCGCCTCTTGCTGTGTATCTGAAAAAAGGTGTAAAAAAAGATTTCTGGATAAACATTCTTCTTACAATCTGTTTCTATTTGCCGGGAATCATACATGCCCTCTATTTGATTACAAAATAATAACAGGCATCAAATTAATGTATCACCGTTTATTTATGCAATCATAAAGGAGGAGAGAAATGAATATTTTATGGTTTATTATTATCGGTGCAGTTGCAGGCTGGCTGGCCGGACAGATTATGAAAGGTAAAGGGTTCGGATTTCTCGGTAATCTGATTGTCGGTATTATTGGAGGATTTCTGGGCGGTTTTGTTTTTGACCAATTGGGGATTGTATTTTACGGGATTATAGGGTCTTTAATTGCCGCTGTAGTAGGTGCTGTAATACTTTTATTTATTATACGTTTATTCAGGAAAAAATAGACAGTAGTCATTTATTTTATTCCGCTCCGCAAGGACAGTTCCCTGCGGAGTTTTTATTTACTTTTTATTATACTGCTCCCCTTGACATTTTAATACTATCAAGTTATATTTATCAAGAACAGTGAAATTGGAAAATCAATCTTGAATTGTTAATTAAGGTTCATTGTTCTTAAATTTAAAAAACCAAAAGTTAAAAATACATACAAAGACTCGGAATATTGAAATATACAAACTGCATGCTTTTCATATGCGATATGATAGTATTAATAATTATTATTTTATTGAAATTAAAAACATCGGAGCACAAGATGAAAAGAATTATCCCTGGGATTATAATAACGATAATGATTGTATCCTGCAATTCAATCCGGGATGACTATTTGACCAAGATTTATTCCGGCCAATATGACGCAGTCGGAGTACCGACAGGTTACATAAATTCAAAAGGCGACACAATAATCCCGATTGGAAAATACTATTACTGTTATTCCGATACTATTCGAAATTTCGGGATAGTAATGGAAAAAGGCGGCCGAATAATCGGAATAGATAAAACAGACAATGAATTATTTGATATCTTTAAATACGATAACGGCCCGGACTACGTTTCCGACGGGCTTTTCAGAATTATGAAAAACGGAAAAATCGGATACGCTGATATGAACGGCAAAATTATAATTAAACCGCAGTTTGATTGTGCATATCCGTTTAAAAATGGATTAGCAAAGGTATCAAAAAAATGTATAACTGAAAAGAAAGGCGAATATTCAATCTGGAAGAGTAATGACTGGTTTTATATAAATAAAAAAGGCCGAGCAATAAAAAAATAATCTTAAGTTGATTCTGAAATATTTTCATATATTACATATTCCTCTAATTTTTATTGACATCAAAGTAACAATATATTATATTAACATATCAGCATTTATATAAAACCGGGGGGCAAAAATTGAAGATATTTCAGCCGTTTATTTTAATAATATTTTTTTCCGTATATTCCCTGCATGCACAGGAAGTAAACCTGACAAAATTTTTCCGTTTCTTTATAAATGCAAATTACGACAGTTCCCGTGCATTTATTGAAAAGGAACTGTTGAAAGACCCGGATAATCTGGTATTACACCTTTATCTCGGCAGAGTATTTTTGGTACAAAAAAAATATTCTCTCGCAATTTCCAGTTTTAAAAATGCACTTCAGCACAACAAATCAGATGCTGCTATTTACAATTATATAGGAAAGGCTTATGAAGAGCAGGGAATGCTGGCTGAGGCTGCACATGCGTACACTTCTTCGATAAAACTGGACTCATCTTTATACGCTCAATTAAAACTCGGCTCAATATTTTTTAAACAGAATAATTACAATGCATGCACAGCTGTTTTAACAAAACTTATTTCCCGGGATTCTACGAATTTGTATGCTTATTACCTTTTAGGTCGTTCTTTTTTAAAATCAGACAAAAATGACAGTGCAATAGTTTTTTGTTCAAAAGCTGTGCAACTTGACAGCACTTATTATCCCGGTCTTTTGAATCTTGGTATTGCCTTTTTTAATTCCAGGTTGTACAAAAATGCCGTTAAATCATTAAATAAAGCCGTAATCATAAGTCCTGAATCCCATGAGGCCAGGTATTACCTTGGATATGCATATATTAAACTGGATCAAAGAGCAGATGCGTTAACCCAGCTTGAATTTTGCGCAAATTCAAACAGCAGGTTCAAACAAAAAGCCCTGATTGCATTAATAGAATTTTACCGTAAAATAGGACTTAATAAAGAGTGTATCCGTACAGCAAAGAAATATCTGGAATTAAATACAAAAAACTACTTAACAACCGTATATTTTCATCTTGGATGTGCACTATCTGAGGAACAAAATTTTTCAGAAGCAGATTCTGCTTTTCAAAAATCATTAGCCTGCTCTAACCTGCCGCTTATTAAAGGGATTTACTTTTACAGAGGTTTGAATTCACACAAACAGCAGGAATATATCAAAGCCATAAATTACTATAAAAAGGCTGTTACATTAAACCCGGACGATCCTTACACCTATTACAATCTCGCAATTGTTTATGATGAGTTTTACAAAGATAAAAAACCTGCAATAAAATACTATCAGAAATTTCTTGACTATTGCAAAAACAAAGACGACAACTCTGTTCTGGTTCAGGCTGCAATAAACAGAATCAAATCCCTTAAACAAAAACTCTATTTTAAAAAATAGACACGGCTTTAAGAGATGATTGCAATTGTTTTCATGATTGTAGATAATTGGTCTTACAAAGACTTTACCTTGATTTTTTCTTATTACTTTTTACTATCTTATATTCGGTTGATCCCTGCACCCTTTATTACCAGTAAAAACCATTAGACCGAATAAAAAATACACACATCTGATAAGAGGTGAAATATGGGACAAAAAGATAGAAGGCATTTCAAAATATTTATTTTTATTACACTAATCCTTTATTTCCCGATAGTGTCTGTTACTTTTGCTCAGATAGAACAGACATCAGGATTTTTTTCTCTGAGGAGCCAGTCTCCCATTCAACAGTTACGTGTTGGCCTTCAGCACCATCCTCCCTGGATTGTTCCTGAAGGACAGTGGGCGCTTAATATCCAGCATACCTGGAAAAATATGTGGCTGTATAAAGAGGATCTCTACCGCATTGACGGTGAAATTCATGAAACAGTTTTCCGCGGGGCCTATGGTGTGACTCCACGCCTTGAAGTAATGGCAGAGGTAGCAGTGCGCCACATCGGAGGCGGTATATTAGATGCACTGAGCGAAGGATTTCACAATACATTCGGCTACACTCAGGCAGGAAGAGACAAATTTCCCCGCAATCAATTCGCAGTTGAAATTTACCTTCCGGATAAAGATACGACCTTTACTCTAGGTTCCTCAGCTACGGGCTGGCAAGTCGGGAATCTGATACTTTCAGGCACTTATGCTCTGATAAAAAACCGCAGTAGTAAATTTCATGCTGTAATAACCGGAAATGTTAAACTCCCTACTGCCACTACAAAACAACTTTTCGGAAGCCAGAAAATTGATCTGGGGCTTGCTCTGGGACTGGGATATTCAATTTCTCCTCTTCATCTCTATTATAATACTGGTTTTCTGTACTACGGAGATAAAGAAATTATGGGCCTTGAATTACGCCAATGGCATCTCAGCACTTTGATTGCCTTTGAATATCACCGTCCCGGAACCAGCCATTCCTGGATTTTTCAGGGACTTGTAGAGAGCGGCGTTGCCAAATACTATAATGAATTTGACAAGCGCACCTTTGAAATAGTACTGGGATACAAACACTACTTTAAATCAGGCTGGACATTCGGCGTCGGTATTTTGGAGAATATTTTTTATTATGATAACAGCCCGGACGTAGCGTTTCATTTTGAATTAACCCGATTATTTAAGTAAAACACTAATAAAGGTATAATCTACGAAATAAGAAATAATCGCTCTTAGGTCTGTCTGAAAACTAAGTTACTACATTCCCATGCCTTATTTGTATAAACAGCACTGATGATTTACACGGAAACTTTATTCTGAAATTCAACAAATAATTATGGGTTAATTTTATGAGAAAATCACACCTGTACAACAGCATTATATTCCTTCCCCTCTTGTTCCTGATTCTGCTTCTTTCATATTGTGATTTGTTCCAGGGAGATTCCGATGACAATACAGACGATGGACTAAACTGGATCACCGGGACATCATCATCTGTTGAAAAAGAGACATACTATGTCTCTGTAAGCGGAGATGACAGTTCAGACGGGAAAAGTATAGACAGACCGCTAAAGACTCTTGCTGCTGCCTTAAGAAAAATTAAACCTGGCGGAAAAATCTTAATCCTGCCCGGAACATTTTATGAAAGCCTCGGTATGCAGAATTTTGGCAGCAAAATTGATACAATTACAATTGCAGGGTTCAATGGACTGCCTGTTATAGATGGCGGAAATAAAAAGACCATGGGTATTTTTGCAACAGATTGCATAAATCTGATTTTTCAGAACCTCCTGTTCCGGAATTTTACCGATGCGGGACTGGTTGTATCTGCATGTGACGGCATTATAATAAAGGATGTTATTGTAAAGGATAACGGACATGCAGTAAAGTTGATTGATTGGGAATTTGAAGGATACGGAATTCATGTGGAAAATTCAAAACATGTGCTGATAGAAGGAGTCGAAGCGTATGGAAACGGTCCTCATCCGAAAAAGACAAAAGATATTTTACTTGGCACAGGGATAAATACATACGGAAATGAGGATATAATCATACGAAATAATTCAAGTCATCACAATACTGGCGGAGGTTTGTTGATTGAAGACAGTTATGACGTTTTGGCGGAAGGCAATATTCTATACGATAATGACTGTGATGCCAGCGCGGATGAATGGTGGGATGCAGGTTTATGGTTAGACGGCGGTAAAAACGTGACACTAAGGAACAATCTCTGCTATAATAATCTTGGCGCAGGTATTGAGGTCAGTGACGAAGACCGGCAGTCTCCCACAGGATATGTTCTGGAAAACAATATTTGCAGAAATAACTATTTTGGTATATTTGTCTGGAATTTTGGTACGTTGGACTGGCCGGATCAAGAGGTGATTAAACTGTCAGGGAATCAGTTTTCAGATAATTTACGGAAAGATGTATGGATAGTGGACTGGATGGAATAGTTAAAATACATCAATAAATGTAAACCAGTTATTCTTAATAATCAGATTGTTCTTTTATAGAACAATTTAAGAATCAACCCGCTTTATTAAGGCATTCAATTATTTCCGTTTTCTTAAAATAATTTCTCCGGAGTTTGCAAAATCTTCCTATTAAAATACAGTAGAACGATATTTGAAAATATCTGCTTTTACTCTGAATTTATTCCCGATTTTTTAATATTTTTATATCTTTTATGCAAAAAATTTCTTACCTTAACCAGCTTGAAAATTAATGAGTTTTAGAAGACAGAAAAGGATCTAATGAGAAAAAAGAATATTCGTAATATAGCGATAATTGCACATGTGGATCACGGAAAAACCACACTTGTTGACGGAATGTTAAAACAGAGCGGCATATACCGTGACAATGAGACAATTACCGAACGGGTTATGGATTCCATGGATCTTGAACGTGAGAGAGGTATCACAATTATGGCTAAAAATACTGCTGTGCGGTATGGCAGTATTAAGATTAACATTGTTGACACACCTGGCCATGCGGACTTTGGCGGAGAAGTTGAACGGAGCCTCAATCTCGTTGACGGAGCAATACTCCTTGTTGATGCCAGCGAGGGCCCTCTGCCTCAAACACGTTTTGTTGTTAAAAAAGCTCTTGATAAAAAACTGCCGATCATTCTTGTAATTAACAAAATTGACCGCTCAGACCAGCGTATTGAAGAAGTAATTAATGAAGTTTATGACTTGTTTATTGATTTGGATGCTTCTGAAGATCAGATAGATTTTCCTGTTCTATACACCAATGCCAAGGCGGGAATAGCACATTTAAAGCACGGAGATGATTCAGAAAACCTCAAGCCGCTGTTTGAAACCATTATCAGTAAAATCCCCGGTCCGGAGACGGATGATGAGGCGATTCCCCAATTTCTTGTCACAAACCTGTCTTATGATTCATATGTGGGCCAGATTGCAGTAGGCCGTCTTTTTAATGGTACTCTGGAACTGGGTAAGCAGTACAGCCATTGTACAAAAAAGGAAGTAGTGAAAGGTGTCAAATTTTCAGCTCTCTATACTTTTGAAAATCTCAAACGCAAGGACACACAAAAAGCTGAAGCCGGTGATATTATTGCTCTTGCAGGTGTTGATAATATTGAAATCGGTGATACTATCAGCGACCTGGAGAATCCAAAGCCTTTGGAGCGCATTCATATAGACGAACCTACACTCTCAATGATTTTTTATGTTAATAAAAGCCCTTTTGCCGGAACCGAAGGCCAATTCCTGACCTCACGCCATATCAGAGAAAGACTGTACAGAGAGACACTTGGAAATATGGCCATAAATGTAGAAGATACTGAACGCCATGATGCATTTGAGGTTTTCGGCAGAGGCGAACTTCAGATGGCTGTACTTATTGAGACAATGCGGCGTGAAGGATATGAATTTGCAGTATCAAAGCCCAAGGTCGTTACAAAAATAATTGACGATAAAAAATGCGAACCTGTAGAACATGTGTTTATTGATGTTCCTGAAGTTTATGTGGGTGTAATAACTGAAAAACTCGCCGTACGTAAAGGCCGTATGATTAACATGGTTAACCACGGCCACGGCCGTTATGATCTTGAGTTCCTGATCCCCGCAAGAGGGCTCATAGGCTTCCGCAGCCAATTTCTAACAGACACCAAAGGTTCCGGTATAATGAATTCAATTCTTAACGGTTACGAACCCTGGTTCGGGCCAATACCGCAACGAACAACAGGCGCTCTTGTTGCTGACAGAGTAGGCCGTGTAACTAATTACGCCAGGTTGGCAATGGTAGACAGAGGCACCCTGTTTGTAAAAACAGGAACGCAAGTCTACGAGGGAATGATTATAGGCGAACGAAACCGCACTGCAGACCTGTACGTTAATATAACAAAAGAGAAAAAACTGACCAACATGCGCAGTTCAACTTCTGAAGCCACAGTAACATTAAGGCCTCCTACTATGCTGTCCCTTGATCAGGCAATTGAATTCATTGCAGAAGATGAGCTTGTAGAAGTTACACCGCAGAATATAAGGCTTGCAAAAATGATTCGGGAAAGAAAAAAACGAGGGCCAAAAATATAAATCCTAACTTCAACGCACATTAAAAATTAATTTGAATAGCAATTTTCTTTTGACAATGTAAATAAAAATTCACAACTCAGATTCCAATAAGCAATAACTAAAAAACGAAAAATCCATGTTAAAACGCCCTAAAATATTTTTTATCTGCAATATCTAACATTTGCTTATCGCCTTTACTGTCACCATATACATAAATACTGTTATATTCGGAAAGATTATATTTTTCCTTAATTCTATTCAATTTTTCATTACCATAGCAATTTTTACCAGCAAGCTTCCCTGTTATTCTGTTTTTTTTTACTTCAAGCATAGTTGAAATAAGATCAATATCGTTCTTGCTGCACCATGCTTTTAAATAACACTCCAACGAAGCAGAAACAATCACAACTTTATGATTTTTCTGCTTATGCCACTTAATTTTTTCTATCGCCCTGCTATTTACAATTTTATCTATTTCATTTATTGAATATTGATTGGCTATGTTCTGTAAATAATCTATTTCCCAATTTTTAAAAAAATAGGCAATCAATTTTTCTTTTGCAATAAAATTCGGGATTATTTTCAGCTTATATGCTGCAAGCACAGGAGTCAATAAAATTAAACCTGAATAATAATTCTTTTTGCCAACTGAATACTTTATAAAATCAGGGAAACTATCTTTCCCCGTTACAGTACCATCAAAATCAAAAAATGCTATATCTGTCATGCCTACTTCTTTAGGTTATTCTTTTTATCGTCTTCCGGAGTATAGGAATACAATACACCGCATGCCTCATAATGGCTTATTTTATAAACCTGCCGCAGACCCTTATTTTTCAGTAACTCAGATTGTGCTATATTATCTCCATGTGCATCAAGCACCCAGAAAGAGTCAGGTAAAAAACCGCTGTTGTAATCCGACTGCAGGCTGTCAATACTATATATATGAAAATCCATACCCAACATATCTGCATAAGTACTATACCCATACCCGTTGAAAACAATATCAAACATGGGTATTTTGTTATTAATTTTATTGGCATCTACAAAAACTTCACGCCATTGCTCCTTGTTTATCTTATTATAATAGCCCATATAATATAATTGGAATATTGATAAAAAAACGATTATTGCAACTATTATTTCGCCTTGTTTTTTTGTTCCAATTAAATAAACTCCAAATGCAAGGAACACTATGATTGCTGGAACGACAATAATGGTGTTTCTTACTGTCAGGATAGGGACTGATATGACGCTCTCTAAATAGGGCAAAATATACCCGCTCCCAATCCAGATTAAAAGTATTATTGTTTTAAATTTAAAATCTGTTTTATCACGTTTATTAAACAGGGAAAAGAGACTAATTAATGAAACATAAAAATAAACTATAATTAAATAAACATTTCTAAAATAATACTTTATATAATACACAACAAAGGCAGGGGGAGGACAAATAATCCAAAAACTCTTTCTTGATAAATTTCTAAGTAAATTCTTTCTTAGTGGAAGCAAAGAAATAATAATTGCTAATAATGCAATTCCAGCAACTACAATTAAGTATTTTTGTTTTTCTTTTAATTTAACCCAATAAAGTGTATAAATAAAAAACTGCGCAATTAAAACATAAAACCCAAAATAGTGCGTATAAATCATTAAAATAGTAATTAATAAATATAATGAAATATACTTTCTCTTAAATTTTTTGATAAATTTAAAGAAATATATAAAAGATAAAACCGTTAGCAAAAACAATAAACTATAAGATCTTACTTCCTGAGAAAAATAGATTAAAAATACATTCGTTGAGGCAATAATTAATGAATATAAACCCACTTTCTTATTATAGATTTCTTTTCCCAAAAAATACATACAAATAACACCTAATGAACCAATAAAAGTGGACAAACTCCTTCCTGAAAATTCGGAAAATCCAAAAATTTTATACCAGCCATAAAGTATCAATTGATATAACGGTGGATGCACTCCAACGTTAACTAGTTCCTTCCACACACTTAATAATGTTTTATCCGGATTACTTACAGTTGCACTATACAACTCATCTAACCAGTAACTTTGAAAAGTCAGACCTTTAAATCTTAGAATAATACCAAGAAATATAAAAATAAATAGAATTATACTATTTTTTTTATCTTGTATAAATTTTGTCATTACATTAGAAATTCTAAATTCTCCTAAATGTTCATTTTCTTAAATTGGGACTCAGGAATTAACTTAATAACAAACATTATCCACTTCCAAAGCCATTTAGTATATAGAATGTTTGCACCTTTTTGCTGTGCCCGGAAAATATCCTTTGCAACATCTAAAGGTTCAGCTGTAATGGCCGCTGGCAAATCCATTCCTGCAGTCATCTTTGTGTTAACAAATCCGGGTTTTACTGTAAGTACCTGAACATTCGCTTCACAGAGCCTGTTTCGAAGCCCTGATAAATATGCAGTAAAACCTGCCTTAGCAGAACCATATGTATAATTGCTTTTCCTGCCTCTGTCACCTGCAACAGAACTTATACCGACAATGAACCCTTTTTGCCGTTTTTCAAAATCATTGGCAATAATATTAAAAAGCCCGACAATACCCGTAAAATTAGTGCCAATAATAGTACGGACTTCATCAAAATTTTCCTGGGATTTTCCCTGGTCACCAAGATATCCGACTGCAGAAATTACCCCTTCGGGCTTTTCAGGCAAGCCCTCATAAAAACCGGATAAAGCACCATATTTCAGCACATCAAATTCAATTAGCTTAACATTAACCTGCCATCGTATTTTTATATCTTTTGAAAATGGTTCCAGCTCATGCACATTTCGGGCAGCAAGATATAGATTGTATCCATTACTGGCATATGTGCGTGCAACTGCTTTTGCAATATCACTCTTAGCACCAACTATTAATATATAGCTCATATTAAATACCCACTCTTTTTGATTGTAGAGAATTAAATTTTTCATCAAGGCCGTATTTCTCCCGAACAGCCCTGAACTTATCAATGTGGGGATATCCTTTCTCAAATATTTCCCGGGTCACTCGTACATCCTTTGTAAGATAAATCCTTCCGCCATATTCAACAACTATTTTATCAAGCTCGTCCAACAGATCAAACAACCCTTTTTCAATTTTAAAATCCAGTGCAAGACTGTATCCCTCAACAGGAAATGACAGATAATTTTCATTAGCTTTTCCATACAACTTCAACACCGCCAGAAAAGATCCTTTCCCTGATTTTGCAATGGTCCCGAGAATTCTTTCAAGGCCCTCATAACTTTTAGATTTTGGTAAAATAAACTGATACTGCGTAAATCCTTTTTTCCCATAAATCCGATTCCAATTACGTATTGCATCCAATGGATAAAAAAATGTATCAACATCAACTGTTACTGGCTTTTTATGCTGCATAGCTTTTAAATAATAAAACCAGTTGAATGCTTTTACAGTATAGCGGTTAAGGGCAAATGACGGGAACATAAACGGAACATTTAGACTGAAAGGAGGTTTATAATCCAATTTGCCGTCTTTTTTAAAATCGCCTGCCATAAGAACACATCTACCGATTTTCTTCCCTTTTGCAAGGCAGTCTATCCACGCCACAGAATAGGGTACAGAATGATATTTCTCGAATGCATCAAAGGTTTCTTTTAGATTTTTAGTCTTTACTGTTATCTGATCTATATATTTTGACTGCACTTTTTTTAATACAATTTCAGCATCTATAATAATGCCTGTAAGGCCCATTCCTCCGCACGTAGCATTAAATAATTCAACATTCTGCTCTCTTGAACAAGTAACTATTTCACCTGTAGCAATCATCAAATTAAACTCTTTTACACATGAACTGAAACATCCTTCCACATGGTGATTCTTTCCATGCACATCACTGGCAATGGCTCCTCCCACTGTTATTAATTTGGTGCCCGGGGTAACTGAAAGGAACCATCCCCGGGGAAGAAACACAGAAATGATATCCGCAAGAAGGACACCTGCCTGGCACCGCAGGACACCTGTATTCTCATCAAAATCCAGCATCAAGTTAAATAATCTTGTATCAATAACATTTTTACTGAGTGCACTATCGCCATAGCTCCTTCCATTACCATAGGGCATAATTTCATCATTATTAATTACAATGTTTTTAAGGCCCTCAATATCCTCAAATGCAAATGCAGTGTTATCTATTGAGGGATAATTACCCCAGCTTCCAAGACTCATACTTTCTCTTCCTTTCCGAAAACAATCCTTTTATCCATCCAATACTTAGCCAAATATCCAACACTCAACCCAACAACAGCACCGTAGTATTTGGCAGAACTATTCTTCAATACTAAATCAAAGCCTATTTCAGTGCACCAAAAAACGCCTGTTGTAACAACACCGTTAAGGGAATACAATATAAATTTTTTTACTGTATCAAAATGACTCCTTGAAGTGTAGTAAAATATATACCGTTTATCAAGTATATATTTAATAACAAAACCGGCAATTGTACCGCACGCCATTGCAGTATACAGACTGTACGCGCCGCCATAAGCCAATAGGACTAAATGCTGGGTTAAAATATTTACACCCATGGAGATAATAGCAAAAAATATATATTTAGCTACAATCATAAATAGATAATCCAGATAAATGTTGCTATCCAGATCACCAGAGTTATCTGCATAAATCTATCTTTAAAAAGTACTTTGGTAGGCGACCCGCTGTCTTTAAAAACAAATGTAATCTGCATGTAGCGCATTATTCCAAGTACTACAAAAAGGGCCGTCAAATATAAATGATTGCTGCCAAACCGCTCTATCACTTCAGTGGAAGTAGTATATAATGTATAGGCCACAATCACTACCGAAGCCATTATAATCATGGTTGCGTTAATGAATTCAAGATTATAACCATCATTAGCCTTACGCATACTTTGGCCAGTATCATTCAAAATCAACAGATCATCGCGGCGTTTTGCCAAGGCAATAAATAAGGCCAAAAGAAAAGTTAAAACTACAATCCATTTGGATAGCATAATTCCCGTAACAGCAGAACCTACAAAAAGCCGAAGCACAAAACCGATAGCAATTATTGTTACATCCATGATTGCTATTTTCTTAATATACAGGCTGTAGGCAATATTCATAATGACATATACCCACAATATTATACAGGCATTCCATGACAGAGCAGCCATTACAACACTTCCCACACAAAAAAGCAGCACCATAAGCACAAATGCGTGTGCCGTTTTCACCGAACCTAATGCCAGGGGGCGGTATCTTTTGGTTGGGTGACGGCGGTCTTCTTCAATATCAAGATAGTCATTTAAGATATATATTGAACTTGCTGCTAGTGAAAAAGCAGCAAATGCTACTATTGAATAAATAAATGAAATCTGATGTGTTATTTTAGCAGCAAAAAACAGGGGTAAAAAGATAAACAAATTTTTAATATAGTGTTTAACTCTCAGCAGGCTTACATACTGTGACATTTTTTCTTTCATGTAATACCATTACTTGTTTATATATTATACACAACACAAACTATACCCATATTCAAGTTTGCTTCTATTATACTGGCGTCTATATAAAGTAGCTTATTGTATAAAACACAATTATAAATACAGAACAATGAAAGAATATACTGTTTTTCGTGTTCATAAGCAACCAAATAGTACTATTCTCCGTGCATATATAACGTACACCGAGTTCACATCCACAACATAGTCATGAATTCGTGAGAATTGAAAGCTGGTTTCACACAAAGAAGATTAGGATACAATCTGTGTTGCATGAATATCCGTAATATCCGTTACTCTTATCCTTTATCAATAGCAGCATAACATAACTGTTCTAACTCCTGAGCCTTGCGGTGCCATGAATACTGCTTCCCAATTTTTTTAAATGCTGCCATACCCATACGTTCAATACTATTTTTATCCGCTGCTAATTCTTTGACTGCCATGATCATTTCCCGGATACTTCCGGGTGTACATAATATGCCATCTCTGCCGTTTTCAATAACTTCAGCAATCTGACCTATACGTGATGTTATAACCGCTTTACCGCACGCCATGTATTCGAAAATCTTAACCGGAGAATAATAAAAAAAATCAAGCGCAGGATAGGGAGCAATCACAATATCCATTGATGAAATATATGCCGGTACCAGCGTATGCTCTACATAACCGGTAAGAAATATCCTGTTTTCAAGGCGCTCGGTCCTTATAAAGGTTTTCAGATCATCAAGCATAGGCCCTCCTGAACCAACCAGCAAGAATACCACATCCCGATTATCGGCAACCACCGCCTTGATAAGTTCAATCAGCTCGCTGACGCCATGCCAATAATGAAACGACCCTACGAATCCTACTACTGTTTTACCCTGCAGCGGAAACCTGCGCTGCACTGCAGCAGGTGAAATAAATGGATTAAACCTCTTAAGGTCCGCCCCATTTGTAATCACATGCAGGTGATTTTCCGGAACCCCCCGTCCTACAAAGTATTGTTTCAAAGTATTTGATACACAAAAAGATATATCTGCGCTATTGATAAAATCGATTTCAAGCTTTTCAGCAAGCCCCCGTATACGCCTATACCGGGGACCGAAATTGTCAAGCTCGTATACAACAGGGCTATCAGCTTCAGCAATAATGGGGATATTTGCTTTTTTCCCAATTAAACGAGGAGAAAAAAGATACGACTCCATCCTTGCAATTAATATATCCGGTATATCCTTCTTAATTATGCTGCATTCTTCCCTGTAAAATCTGACATTTTTTACTATCTGATTAGTTTCATGCAGATAGCGGTGCAGATGTTTTTTAATAATAGTTCTAACAGGCTGCTCATTCCCCTCTTGTGCCGGAGAAGGCTCATGTTTTAGCCGCCAATATTTCTTTACAAAATGCCCTCTTGCTTCAAGGGCATTCATCAACTCCAGGCCTTTAATATATGACCCGATTGATATTCCTTTCAAGTCGTAAAGATAATTAAAATAATCTATTTTCATTTATAATGATCTTTGTTTTTTTCAGTATCGGATATTTTTACTGCAACAGCCCGCAAATAAACGCCATTGCTGCTGTATTGAAAATCTCTGTTTGACAATACATTAAAAATACTATAGCCCGTAAACGGTTTATATATTCTTCTTATAGCTTTCTTTATAAACAAAGGAAGTAACCCTGAAATAAATTTGCGAAATATTGCGATCCTGCCCGGATAAGATAATTTCTTTTGTTCATTCCACCATTCCTCTGTTGAACGGCCCGCTCTTCCCATAAATTTTATTTCAAAGCCTGCATTCTTCAGAGATAGAGTAAAAGCTTTTTCAGTAAAGTGAGAGAGATGGGGTATTGCTGCATTTCTTTGTTCAAGGTGTTTATTAACATCTTCCACAGGCACTTCACAGACAAATATGGAATTATCATACATTAAATCTTTGATGTGTGTTAACACTCCGTGAATATCCTCTGAATTATAATGCTCAAGAACATGGGACATCAAAATACAATCAAATTTTCTATTATCAAGATCAGGAATGGGTTCACTACTAAAAAATCCATCATATAGGTGTACTCCAAGAGATTGGAGAAAACCACGGGAATGTTCATCAGGTTCTACTACGAACAGAGAAATTCCAGGGCAAATATTTTTTACAGCATAAGATGAAAATCCATTACCCCCGCCGATATCAAGGAAAGAATCTCCTTCTCTAAATTCTCTGAACATTTTTGCAAGAAGTATCTGCGACAGAGATCGTGTTTCAATTAAAAATTTATCAAAAACAATTGATCTGGACTTTATTCCATACTTTTCTCCTGAATTCCGGTATAAACTTTTATAATACAGGTTTAAATCATTCTGCTCTATTGACGGAATAACAAAGCCAAAACCACAATTTTCACAAAAAATAAGCTCTCTGGAATCAAAAATATCCCTGCTTACTTCAGAAAATCTTTCCTCAATATTAAGGTACGAAACACGTATGCTCGTATCTACCTTTGAAGAACATACAGGACAGGTTATCTCTTTCATATCACTTTCTTATATTTATTCTAATCTGATTACTTTTACTCCTGTGGGAGCTTCAGGCGGAGTTATATCTGAATCCCCAAGAGGCCCTCTGTAAACAAACTTTATTGCATCCGAAATAACCACACCGCTCGTATTGTTTGTTATTTTAACATATGCCTCCTTGCCTCTTGCAAAAGGCAAAATACCAAGGCTGTTCCACCTGCCGAAATTGGTTGTCTGATCAATATAAATAGTTGTATCAATTCCTGTACTCGCAGTATGAATAATTGCAGGCACATGGTTTGCAAGCTGCTGACTTGAAGGGTCCGTGCCCATATAACCGTGCCACTCATAAATTTCATACCTTCCTGCAAGCCCTATTGCAGGAGTATATGTTGCAACTTCTTCACCGCTTCCCGGAGCACTCCATGCAAATCCGTTTTTCTGATATGGGCCATAATCTCTGTTATCATAAACCGCATAAAATTTTTTCCCATTAGTTGACATAACCCACCCTCCTGTATAACTGACAGGATCAGATCCCGGTGATGTCTGATTGTCGGGATTATTATCAACAATTATGGGCGTTACAAAAACTTTTTTACTTCTGAAAAGCATAGTACCGTCACCAAATACTTCCAGTTCAGGCCAACCTGCTTTTGCTGCATCTCCCCAAAGGACCAGAGGATTACTGTCAGTGATCTCCTCTCCGTTATTAAAAACAGGATCCTGGCCTCCCTTGATTCTGTAATATCTGGATCCGGCAATAGGATCAAGAGCAGATAGATCAGATGCTGTAATTGTCTGCTGTACACCTGACGAATTTACAACAGAAACGCCGTTATCAAAAAATCTTATCCACACACCGTCAGCATAAGGAGTTGCCGCAACAGGCTTACCTTCAATTTTCAACATATCACTCCTCGGATAACCAAGCTGGCCTTTTGCTTCAAACTCATCATAAAAATAAATATTTCCGTGGTGGCCTATCTGATTGCCCTCATCAACATAAAAATATGCTGATGTCAAAAGACAGCTTGCAAAACCATATCTTACAGCTCTATAATTATTTTTATACGGAGTTACAGGAAAATTCCTGTTATAAAAAGAATGAGAAGAATTGAAAAGCATTATTTTCGGCTCTTTGGTATTTGTTTTAGTATCATTATAATTCGTTCTCCACCACTTCCACGGGCCGTTATAAATTGGCCAGTCTTCAAAACATGCACCATTAATATTCGACCAAAGATCCCAGCCTTTTCCTCCTATCTGAACAACTACATACTTTACTCCCGGAATTTGATACTCTCTTTTATGGAAATCTTTTAACCCCATTTCCCATAAAGTCTGAACCGAATCAGCTCCCCACTCCTGAGTGTCTACAATACCATTACCGTTCAAATCACCTTTTGTTCTTACATTATACCCGGGGCCGATCCACCACCAATCATGGAAAACACCATCATAAACTGAAAAATCAATATCATTCGGCAAAAATCTTAGAATATAATCAACATAAGTCTGAAGGCCATTCCCGTCACCAAGATCAACTTTCGGACAAAGTGGAGTAATATTCATAATATGTGCATTATCCCATAGTTCACATCTGTTACCATCCACATCATGCCAATACCACTCTTCAGGCAAATCTCCGAGAGTATGCCCTCTGTTAAAATCAATAATGCAGTCGCTTGTTGCCAGTAAAATCACATTTGGATTTGCCGCTTTGTAATCATGGGCTCTGCTGTTGCCCGGAGGATATGCTATAATATCAAAATCTTTTAATATATCCACGCAAGCCTCAGTCTGTCCGCTGAAAGTAAAAATGCCAAGTCTGGGATATGGCGGGTTTAAATCCTGTGTAAAAGCAGTGCTATTGGAAAACAATACCGCTCCAACAGTAATAAATACAATTATATTTGATAGAATGATATGATTCTTATAATTCTTCTGGCGGTACATAACAGATCACCTCCATTATAATATATTTTTATATAGGCTGACAAATTGGCCGACTTCTCTTTGCCATGAAAAGTATTCTTCTGCTCTTATTCTTCCACTTTCCCCATATTTTTTCATCATCTTTTTATTATTACATAACTTAAGAATAGCTTCCGCAAGAACATCCGAATTCTCTGGACAGACAAGTAACCCCGTCTCATTCTGTAAGACTGCTTCAGGAGTACCGTCTACAGCAGTAGCAATAACAGGAAGCCCTGCGGCCATTGCTTCAAGTACTGCATTAGGCAGCCCCTCATAAAGAGAAGGCAGCACAAAAACATCAAAAGAGTTCAAAAGTCTGTCAACATCCGTACGGAAGCCAAGAAGATGAAAATGTTTTTCAATACCCAGATCTTTAATCATAATTTCTATCTCTTCTCTCAAAGGACCGTCACCAACAAGCACAAAATGTGCTGACTTGTTTCTCTTAATTACGCTATGTGCAGCTTTAATCAGATATCTGTGCCCCTTCTGCTTTGTAAACCTTGCAACAGTTCCAAAAACAATATCTTCTCTTCTAAACCCCAAACTCTTTCGCAATTCAAAATCAGCACAAGGGTAGAATCTGCTTAAATCCACTCCATAATGAATTGTCATTGTTTTTCGTTTAGGAACTTTATACTCATTCTGTACCTTCTTTTCAATAGCTTTTGATACTGCTACTGATTTTGTGTAAAGTATAGAAGCAATCCTGTAAGCTATTAAATGCCTTAGCTCATAATGTTCAGTAACTGCTTCCCACGAGATTATTTTTTTCACACCTGCAATTCTTGCTGCTACCGCTCCTATTACATCAGCATAGAAAAGTGTTGTATGAACGATATCCGCTTTTTCTTCATGTATAAGCTGTGCTACTTTTTTGATAAGAGAAAAATCAAAAGACCGCTTTTTGTTAAATACAACTATCTTAACACCAAGATTACTAAATTTTTCATAAAGAGGGCCGCTCTGGCCGACACTGCACACTACCGGCTCAAATTCGTCTTTATGCCAAAGATTCAGGCCTTTTACAAGATCAAGTACCTTGAGCTCTCCTCCCCCTATGGCAAACCCATTAACAATAAAAAGAATTTTTATCCTATCCAAAAACATGCCTTTATTTTAACCTCCTATTCCTGTTTTTGATTTGCAGTAACACCAGTAGGAATCCTCGGAGGTGTATTGTCAGCAGGAGCATTACTTAAAGTTTTAGTCCAATTGTCAAAATCATACTCAATCTGTTTCCCGTGTTTTCTAACAATCATCTTATCTCCTGACCAGCGCACCAAATATTTACCATTATTATCAATTGCTTCAAGGCGTTTAAAAGGAAAAGTGAATACAAATCCAAAATCACCAATGCCGCCCTTTTTCACAATAGAAACAAAGGTATCAGTACCCGGAAGCCTATTATAGCCAATCCAGTCACCCTTGCTTGTAATATACTTACCTGTTCCAAGATCAGCATTCGCAAATATTGCCGCTTCAAAATCATCAAGGCTGGCATAATCCACACCTTCTATGGCTACTTCTAACGCACTGGTATTAACATCAGTACGAATCCTAATGGCAACCATTGTCCTTCCCTCTTTTAAAAATCTCCAATTACCAATAGTTTGATCTACATCAAAAGCATTGCTGCGCAGGGCAACATGAAAAAAGGTGGCCTTAATAAACATTGCATTTTTGTACTGGAACCCCTGTTCTCCTGTTGTAAGATAGTTCATGTAATAAACTGGATGTGAGACATCCTCCCCTACGTCTTTTGTATTTATCCACAATCTGAAAGGTATTCCAGGCCTGCCGTAGCTTCCCGGTTCATCATCGGATTTAATACATAGCTGCCAATTCGATGTTGCACCGCCGCCCAGGGAATAAAATTTTGTAACATAATCCCATTTACCCGTATTTACGGCCCTTGTAATACTCCTGTTATATTCCATATTTATATGATAATAATTATCCGGTTCATCACTTAAATCACCAATATCAAAGATAATATCAGGTAACCTGTAATCAGAAAAATAAATACTCCTTGAAGGTTCATGTGAAGGCCTTGGCCCCCCCCAGAATATATCCCAGTAAAATCGGCCCCACCCTTTTCTGTAAACTTCCTCATATGATCGTCCAAGCTCACCACCCCACTGCTGACCACCATAATCCATTACTGAATCAATAAGATAGAAATCAATAAATATCTCAGCTTTACGCTTCATAACAGGGTCTTCCGAAAACTTTTGAAGAGCACTTATGCTGTGAATAATACACCAGGAATAAACAGGGCTGTCAAATTCATTATTACCAGATTTTACCCATTTATCAAGAAGATAATTAATATAAGCTTCACTTAACTCAAATTCATTGTATCTCTCGCCTATAGAATAAAGTTTTCCATTCCACATAAAAGGAATAACATTTTGACTGGGTGGAGGATCAGTTGAATAGTTGATATAAATATTTTTATGATATTGGCTGTATAGATATCTTGCAACCCAATCTGCAATTTGACTATTTGGAGCACCTGGTGCAACATTGTTTGATCTGTACACTCCATCATATAAATTTTGTATAAATTGCTTATCACTCGGATAGATAACATCACCATAATCGTAGAGAATCCATAAAAGCATTACAGAAGATTGCCATTCTCCATAATGCCAGGCATGCGCATATGGGGCATAACCTTCAGATGTCCACAATGACCCCCAGCTTATGATTATATTATGTACAATATCAAGTGCTGGTTTTGAAACACCATCAATATCTGTAACATAGTAGGTATTGCCGTCCAGTGTACCATTCTTCATTTTTTCCAGCCACGCCCATATTCTTTCATGAAAACTACGGCACTGTTCACCCATTGTATCAAGATATTCCTGCTTTTTCTGATCAAAAACTGTCTGAGCAGGTAATGAACCTGTAATGATGAATAGAAGGAACAAAATAATTATCAGCAAAAATTTCCTTTTCTTAAACATAAGCCTTCACCTCCTGATGTAAATTTTCTCAGCTTGAATGTATTTCAACACCAGCTGCTTGATAAAAAGATATCATTTTGTTGTAATGCATATCAGGATCAAATATCTTTTCCGCCTTTACACGTGCTGCTTTACCCAAAGCAGCAAGATGTGTTTTATCACCTATCATACGGCCAAGCAGCTCCATCAGCTCATCAACATTCCCTTGTTCGAATATATATCCATCCTCGCCGTTTTTAATTAACTCTGGAATCCCACCCATATTTGAGCCTATTACAGGTTTACCCATTGCCAAAGACTCATACATTACAAGAGGGGAATTATCATACCACTCTGAAGGAACTACGACAAACTGAGCACCGGAGACTATTTTCTTGAGTTCATCACCGTAAACCGGGCCTGTAAATTCAACCCACTTATTAAGTCCCAACTCTTCGGACAGCTTCTTTAAATTTTTCTCTTCAGGGCCTGTACCTATTATTTTCAGCTTCTGCTTTTTCACTTTTGAAAATGCTTTTAAAAGAACCGGTACTCCCTTTTCAGCAGAAAGTCTCCCGTAATATACAAAATAATCATCACTGTCATATCGGACAGGGTAGGAGTTCAAATCAATTGTATAAAAAAGATGATGTATTTTATCCTTCTCAATACCTCCCTGCACAAGTTTCTGCCCCATAAACATAGATGGCACATGATACAAATCTATGTTTTTTGTGTACAGCCCCAGCCATTTATGAACATACATCTCAAAAGCAAGCATAAAAGATGCTGCATATGATCCCTTATGACATTTTTCAATTATTGCGTGATAGTAGTTTCCATCAAGGCATTTCTCACAAATTTCATTTTTCCCCATATTATACAGTCTGTAACTCGGGCACACAGGTTTGTACGTATGTACAGTCTGAATCACTGGTATTCCCCTTGATTTCAGAACAGGAAGAATTGAAGGTGATATCTGATGATCTATCATGTGAAGATGAGCCACATCAGGTTTTACTTTATCAAGGAGTCTCTCCATCCGTTTTTTTGCCTGAATGGAATATGTAATTCGGACCATTGACCTGATTCCTGTTACAACTTTTTGGAATTTTGATTCAGGATTAAAATCAATATTATCTACAAAATATTTTTCCCATGAAGTTTCATAATTTTGAGGATGTTTCATCGAAAAAGGAATCACTTCATGGCCTTTGGACTCAAAAATCTTTGCAAGTTCAAAAAAGTACCTTTCAGCACCGCCCTTGATAAAATAATACTTGTCAATCATTAAAATCTTCAACAACCTGCTCCCTGCTATTCTCTTTTAGATCCTTTTTCTTCCACCAGAAAACCTCCGATGGCAAGATACTCAAGATGCCCCATGTTAAAGGCTCGTACAGCATCATCAGGAGAACATACTATGGGTTCTTCATGCATATTAAAACTTGTATTAATGATTGTTGGTATACCAGTACGTTTTTCATAAGCCTTTAATATCATATAATAGCTTTCATTAACTTCTCTTCTTATAAGCTGCGGACGTGCTGTTTTATCAACATGAACAGTTGCAGGGCATGTATTTTCCATCTTGTCTGTACAATCAAAAGTAATAGTCATATATTCAGCAGGAAAATAATTTTCTTTAAGATTCCTGTACTGCTTTTCTGCTTCCTCATAAATTGTTACCGGTGCAAACGGCATAAATTCTGTACGTTTGAGCTTATGATTCAGCCAGTCATTAACAGTAGGATCTGTAGACTGATAAAGAATGGATCGATTCCCCAATGCCCTTGGCCCGTACTCCATTCTTCCGTTAAAACGCGCAACAACTTTGCCCTGTGCCAGCAGTTCACCTATCTTGTCTTCGATATTATCATAGAACTTGTATGGATTTTTTGAGTTCTGCAGACTCTTTTCAATATCCTCCCTGGAATATTCAGGGCCGAGATATACGTCTTCAATTTTTCTATTCTCTATTTCATTCCATTCTCCGGGATTCTGCTCATAATATGACCACAATGCAGCACCTGCACTCAATCCGCCATCGCCCATAGACGGGAAAATAAAAACAGAAGAAACTCCATCCAGCTCTGCTACTCTTTGATTAACCTTTACATTGGCAAAAACGCCTCCTGCCATACGAACATCAATTTCATTACGATCTTTGAGTTCCTGATCCACATAAAATTTAACAAATTCTGCAACTGACTTTTCAGTAATATCCTGAATACCCGCAGCGATATCTTCCCGCGAATAATTTTCTAACAGACCATCCATTGCTTTAACTAATTTTGGATAGTTACTCCTCTGCGGATAGGCATGTTGTAAAACTTTTTTAGAAAGCTCATAATTGAATTCATGGCCTTCCATTCTAAAAAATTTTCTGTAAATATCCTCTGTATTATGCGGATTTCCATAAGCAGCCAGCCCTGTTATTTTACCCTCATGCCGGTTAGGCTTAAATCCGAGCATCCAGGTAATAAGGTTATAAAACAAACCGATACTGTGAAAACTTGGCACTTTTGCACGCTGCTCCAATTTTCCGTCCCTACCCCGGAAAATTGTTCCGGCAAGTCCGTCCCCCTGTCCATCAAGTGTAACAACAAGAGCATCTGATTTCCCGCCTGTATAAAAGGCTGATGCAGCATGAGCTGTATGGTGATTTACCAAATCAATCGGCTTATCATCCAACCCGTATTTTTTTAATAACTTCTTTAGCTTTATAATCCTCCTTTGATTATAAAAATAGGGATAGAACAAAAAATACTTGTCCCACCTTATTGATTTACTAAACAAAGAATGAATAATCCATCTCGGTTCTTTCTCTTTTAAAAATAAATCCTTAAGAACATATTTCAAAAGATCGGCCGGACGCTCAATTGCAATTGCAATTCTATCAATATTAGTACTGTCAGATCCAGTCATTTCTAAGACTTTCTCTATGCTTCTCCACGGAGGTCCGTCTGATGTATTCCCATTGTGAAACTTAATCCGCGAAAGCCTCTCTTCTTCTATAGCTGCAATAATTCTGCCATCTTCTACAACTGCGCTGCTGCAATTGTGATCATCAAAAATACCGAGAATTCTCAACTCATAACTCCTTTTCTTCCAATTACTATAGCCAAAATATCTATAAATTTTATTTTATTGCTTATTCAATATCTTTTTCTTCTTCAGGTGTTCTATTTTCATCCTTTTTTCTGCTCTAACCTGAAGCTTTTCAGCCGATAGAATAATTCCTGTTGATAAGCCAAGCTGATACAATATTTGATATGCATGTATATCAGGACTGAATGTAAAAACTATTATTATTGCTAAAATACCCCCCAAAACACCAAGAACCGTATTTATTATAAAACTTGAATATAGCTTACGTGTCAAAATCCTAATCCCTACAACAAATATGCTGATTAAATACCATATAATAAGGATTGCTCCTATAAGACCCATTTCTGCTGCAATTAAAAGATATGAGTTATGAACCATAAATGCAAAAACCTTTGCATAATCATTAGCTTTTTCTGTATTTGTCATGTAATCCCATGAAACAAGTTCATAATGCCCCAAACCAACTCCTAACACCGGATGTGCTTTAATTATTCGTCCCGCAATTCGAAACTGCGGAAATCGAACTTCATAAGAAGCGTCCCTTTGCGCACCGAACTGACTGATAATTTTATCACCATAACGAATTGTAAAAGCCATAAAAAATATCAGGATTACAGGGAAAGCCCATTTAATTTGACTTTTAAACCTCTTGTTAAAAAGACTAATGACAAATAATAGCCCCAACGTAATACTAAAAGCAATCCACGGAGCCCTTCCGTATGTAGTAAAAAATGCAATGGTTCCCAGGATAAATGCACTGCCTGCAATAAAATAAATTTTTCTTTTCTCCGGTTTGTAATAGAGAAAAAGCCTGAAGGCCACCGGCAGAGTCATAGCAAGATAATTAGCATAAAAGCTAGTCACGAAAAAGGTGCCCATGGTTCTCCATTTGATTCTGGCAAACGAGCGTTCTCCAAGATACCAAATTCCTATTGCGCCAAACCTCCATTGATATATCCCTATTAAACTCTCAACAATAATCCCGATAATCATCGCATAAACTATTATTTTAAAATCTTTTAATGAGTGTACATTATTTACAACTGCAATAATAACAAGATACAGCCTCAAATATTTTGATAACTCCGCGAGTACCCACCCATGTTGAAGAGCAAAAAACGATGATACAATTCCTGCAATCAGGAATAAAATCAAGGGTAAAGTCACTGGCATTACTGAATATTTGAATTTATATTTTGAAACTATTCCTGTAAGAAGAAGACTGATTACCGGTAAATCCGCAAGCATGAGTCCTGTATAATGATAGAATATCCACCCTGAAGAAAATATGTACAGAAACCCTACGAGAAATAGAAAATATTTTCCTCTGTCTCTGACAAATAACGGCACTATACCAAAAAATACAGTTGAAATAAAAACAAATACTAACTTTGCAGAACTCATACTTTTATATGCTCTCTTTTAAATCGTATTACTTTATAAACTCCAAACGCCGACAGAACAGCTAAAAACGGATAAAGGGGCATCCTATATCTTGGCACTGCAACAGTCAAAGAATGAATAACACCTGAGTATAAAAATAATGTGAAAATAATAATATATTGACGCCACTCTTTTCTGGAAATCACAACTCCTATGGCAGTAAAAAACAACATCAGATAGTAACTTGCAGTAAGTGTAAAAAATATCATGAAATTTGTAGATCTTGGCCTCCCATTTGGAATATTTCTATATGCCTTAAAATAATACAAAAAAAACTTTTTAGCTGATAAAGAAAAATAGGTCCATGGATGCTGAATAATTGTCTGCATAGCCTTACTGAATAGGACATTATCTCTTTGAACAAGATTATCAACACTGCCTGCTTCTTTCACAATCCTTTCCATAGTTTCAGAATAACGAAATTCTCCATTATAGGGCAGATAACTGCCAACCCACAATCCCGAACGAGCCCCTCTTGCAATAGGTATAAATTCATGGAACTGTATATAATTTCTTATTATCCATGGGGAAACAACTGCATAGCATACTACTGCCATAACAATTGTTCCTTTCAGATTGGTACGCATAGATTTAAAAACATAGAATGTAATAACTATAAAAACAGGAAACATGATTAATATATGACGTGTAAGTAAGCCTAATCCAAGTAAAAGTCCGCTCCAAACCCACAGCCATAAACTAAATTTTTGTTTATACCCCTTTATCATAAAATAAAAAGCAGTTGTACTAAAAACCATATAAAGAGTTTCTGTATAGAGATAAGAAGGAATGACAATAAGTTCCGGAAAAACTGCCGCAATTCCAGCGCCTATCAATCCTGTCTTTTCATTGAAAAGTAATTTCCCTATCTTAAAGACAATTATTATTGTTGAAGCACTTAAAAAGGCTTGTATCAGTTTAACAATTAATATGTTTTTCCCAAAAACGGCAAAAATACCTGCAAGAAAAGTAGGATAAAGCGGTGGTGCAAAAGCAGACGGTCTCCGTATGTACTCACAAAAACCTCTTCCCTGTAAAATATGAACAGCCGTTTTTTGATATCTTTGTGAATCCATTAATGCCCCCTCACCTATATCAGGAAACATTATTATAAACATAACCCTTAATACCAAGCCTGTAATAACTATCGCTAATAAAAGATGCTTTGTATCCCTAAAATATTTTATACCATTTTTAAGAATATGAATCATTATGTTTTTTAAACCTGCCATTTCTTTATGCCCTTTCTAATAAAATACAATTACAAAAGTTTGTAATTAATTAATTCTTGTCAATGTCTTTAAACTATAAGCCAAAATTGTAGTTCAAAATTATTTATATTATAACTCCAGAATATCACTTAAATATCTCTTCAACTGCCTTTTTACCCTCCCCCTCTATGAACAATCCGGTATACTCAAAATCATTCTTTACAAAAGCCGGATGGAATGCATCACTAAAACTATAAGACCCCTTGCAAAAAGGCACATATACATCAGGAGGTTGCATAAAATATTCAAAAAATGAAATTACCCCTGATTCAGGAACACCTACAATTAAATAATTCGGCAAAGCCATTAACCTCTCTATGAAATGATTTCATGTTTATTTGTCTTCAAAATTTCATAAACCAGAAATACTCCTCCGAGAAGGCTCATTAACACAGTAAGAAATGACTGCATCAATCCCAAAGACAAAGCCTCTGTTCTCATGAAACCAAATTTTGTCAAAAATACTACAAAACTAATTTCTCTTATACCCACACCGTTAAAAGATATTGGAACCATAAGAATTATCCTTAACAACGGCATAAAACTTATAATATACAAAAAAGGCAGATTCAACTCAAGGCTTCTGCTTAAAATCCATAAAGAAAAAAAACCCATTATATGGCCGGTAAAATTTAGAAGCATGAGAAAAAGAAAAAATTTAAAATCCTGGCCAATAACAATGTGTTTATTTATGAGCCTGAGTAATATTTTCTTGATAAATGTACTACTATTATTATCCTTGTATACAAATTCTGATCTGCAATACAGTGCAACAAATAAAATGTAACTCAGACAAAGAACCAGAACTAAAATACCTGCAAAAATTACTCTGCTGCCTAAACCAAGCAGGTCTCCAAACAGTACAAGAGATATTCCTGCTAATATAAACAAAGTGAGAACCATTAGATAACGCGTAATTAATATTGAAAAAGTTGTATTAAATTTACTTTTCGTTATGCTGTTCAATTTTACACCGCGATAAATATCTCCGCCTATAAAAGTTAATAAATTATTAACAAACAGCGCTTGAAAAGAAAAAAATACTACTTCTCGAAAAGAAACCCTCATGTTTAATTTCTTAACTACAAAAAACCAAACTGCAAAATATATCGGCTGTGCGGCAACAAGTACAATAAAGCTTATTATCAACCTTGACAGATCAATATCTGAAATCAGCTTAATTACTCTGCTAAAATCAGTTTTATGTATTAAATATACAAATATAACAATAGTTATAATAATCTGCAACAGTCGTGTTACAATTTTAACAATTTTATTATTCATTCTTAAAGCCATAATTAATTGTTCCTGCCTTTCAAAGATACGACAAAATATTGCTGCAATACAACTCGATTGTCTCATTTAAAACATCTATTATCCTGTTTTTAAAATAAGAAGATTCAATTAGACAGGAAGACAGTCACATTCCACTACAGTCATCAATAATACGATTCTACTGAACAAATTTCTTTTTCAATCTTACCTTATTATAAAAAGCAAAAACTTTAAAACATTATTTTATCTTTCAGCAAAGCCACCTCCTGAAATATTAAAAAACAATAACCCCAAATCAATGACTACAATAGGCGATATCAGGAGGAAATACTGCCCGAATAATTTTTAATCAATGCCAGATACCTGTTACGCTCAAGGGCCTGCATCTTTCATGGACTTTTATCCTGACGTTCAAAATCGTACTTGTGCCATACAAAAATATCTGCACATAGAACAACTCTCATTCTCATTAGATGTGTACGCCAGGATAAATCCACATCCTCCATGTATGCAAAATAATCTTCGTCAAACCCGCCTGCTTTTAGATAGAACTCCTTTTTAATCAGCAAACATGCACCGCTTGCAGCGACAATATCTCTGTCTTCATTATTTTTTTCCGAATCGATTTCTTTGAAATGTGTCATATAGCCGAAGCCGAGATAGTTTATCTCATTGCCAAGAGTATTTATCAGTTTATCTTTCTTCTTGTTAAAAAGGTATAGTTTGGGCTGAACCAGAGCAATGGAACTGCTGCTGAATCCCGTATGTACCATTTTTTGTATTAAAAAAACATCATCAATTGCCATATCCGAATTCATCACAATAACAGCGTCACATTTTTGCAAATTAAACTTTTTATACATCTCTTTATTGAATGCTGCAGAGAACCCAAGATTCTTTTTGTTCGTAACTGTTTCCACTTCAGGGAATTGCTTTTTGACAAAATCCGAAGAGCCGTCTGACGACGAATTATCAATAAATGTTACTGAAAAATTACCATATTGTTGTTTTAGAATATCAGTAAAAAGAACATTAAGACATCCAATGTCATTGTATCCCAAAACAAGCACGGCAACTCTCGGAAGGAATTCTCTTCTCTTCCCGGTCATTCAAAATACTCTCTGTATTCTTCTTTCCTCATTAAGAAAGGCTGTCCATTCTGTCATTTAAACTTTTTATTTCTGTACCAAGAATAGCAACTTTCTGAGCAAGTGTATTATTCTCCTTTGTCAGCTTTGATATCACAACTGAGAAATGGAGCGCAATTACCATCCCGCAAAAAATTGCCAGCACAAACAGAGCAGACGGGGGATAATAAATCCCGATCAAATGTGATATCTTTTCAAGGAGCCCTCTCCAGGCTGCCATTATAAAAAGCAAGACAGCCGAAGCGATCCATAGAAGAGAATACTGCTCAAGTAATCTGTTTTTACGAATAAGCTGAAATATTACAAGGAGTAGTATAACTCCCATCAGCATAGTAAGTATTTGAATACGAATCTGCATTAAATTCTCCGCATTTTAAATTTGCCTTTTTTTAAAAAGATCAACGAATATTGCAAGAAAAACCTTTATCATATAATAAGCCGCTTTAAATGACGATATTGAAGATTTGCCATGCTCTCTCTCCCTCATCTCAACCGGTACTTCAACCAGGCCGAAACCGTTTTTTTTAAGGATTATTACAGATTCAGGTTCAGGATAATCACTTGGATAATTTTCCGAAAGGAATTCAAGGGCTTTACGGTTGTAAGCTCTGAATCCGGAAGTATTGTCTGTAATTTTCTGTCCGATCGCAAGAGAATTTACAAACTTGAACATGCCTATGCCGATCTGCCTTGCAGCTGAACTTTTAAAACCTCTCTGGTTTAAAAATCTGGATCCTATTGCTACATCCGCTTCGGAACCCTCCAGCGCATCCAATAACTTATGTATTTCCGATGCAATATGCTGGCCGTCCCCGTCCACCTGAACTGCAATGTCATAACCGAATTCAACTGCATACTTAAATCCGGTCTGCACAGCTCCTCCTATACCAAGATTAAACGGCAGAGTTATCACTTCTGCTCCGCTTTTTCTTGCAGAGTCGGAAGTTCTGTCCGTAGACCCGTCATCAACAACAACAATATCTATTGGTACGGAAATATCTTGTATCTCCCGAATAACATTTGAAATTGCTCCCTGCTCATTAAACGCAGGAACAATTGCGAGATATTTTTTGTGCATCGAGTTCACTTATTCTGCCTCTTTAATGCTCTTTTTGTACAATATCTTATACACAACTGCACGAACACCGTCCGGGTCTGTCCTGTCATAGACCAGCCGAATATCTTCCGGCATCATATCCGGACTCAGAAATGGATATGCATTTTTAAACCATACCACATATCTGGAACTGAACACAACGTACTCACACTGTTTGTATCGTGCATAATCTAAAATTTTTGATACGGAATCATAAGAAAATGAGGCTCCTTTTTTCATATCATACTGCCCTGCATAAAAATCTGCCGCTTTGTTTATACTTAAAAGAATCGGCGGATGATCAGTATGATTTTTGAGCCAGATCCCGGCTTCCTTAATTTCAACAGGCTCTCCCCATAATCCCGGCATATACTTTTTTATGGCAAAAATCCTGCCTGACTCAAGAATAAAACAGAAAAGAATTAAAATACTGATAACAGTCGTTTTACTAATAACAGCCTTCTTTTTGCTAATAATTGAATCTTTTTCAGATACATCTTCTATTGCATCTTCCGTCCAGTTAATTAAATAAATTACACCTCTTGATATCCATATAAAAAATATGGGAAAGAGGGGTATAAGATACCTGGGATTAACATGGAAAAGAGGTATAACAACAAACCAGAAAAACACTATATTTAAAGACAGGTAAAAAATAAGGTGCCACTTTTTCCTGGAATAAAATTGAGCAAGGAATCCTGCAGTTGCAAAAATCAGCAATATCACTGTAACTACCCTTGGAACGGCCTCCTTTAAAACTTTATTTAAATTTTTTGCGTACTTTTCAGCATATTCTCTGATACTTATTGATACAAATCTATTCCGCCCTTCCTGAAATTTGGTTAAATCCTGAATATTACCATAAAGATATGCCATATCAGCAGGAAGGTGCTTATTGTCAGAAGTAACGTGGTAAAAAGGATCTTTAATATTCTTCGGATTGAATTCAACAGCTGCTTCAAGCTGCTGATTAACCATGCCTTTTGTGCTGAAAGTCCACACGCCTGTTACTTTTTTTAGATAGATTAGATACGGCGAAGATATAATTAAAAAGCCAAACACTGTTATAGAAATCCACACTACAAAGGTAGTTTTTTTATCCTTCGTTAACCGGAATAATGCTGACAGGAACAAAAATCCAAAAGCCACTATTAAAAAGCCGACACCTTCCGGCCTGACAAGATAACTCAAAGCCCATAATACCCCTGCAAAGAAAAAGAAAATTCTCTTTTTTTGCAAAAATGCATTATAAAAAAGCAATACTCCTGCAAGCCCGAGAAGAGTATAAAGCGGTTCCGTACCAACATCTGTTGACTCGTATGCGATAGGCGGATAGAAAAGTATGAACAGCGCGCTGATTCTTGCAGTATTTCTGTCAAAAATCTTTTTTGTAAGAGTATAAATAATTATAGAAACCCCTGCACTTGCAAGAATATTTACAGCCCGGCCTGCTGATTCAAGACTTTTTAGAACAAGGCTGAAAATTGCTGTAACAGCAGGGTACAGAGGAGGCCAGTAAGGATGAAGAAGCCCGTGGATACCATTCTGTAAAAAACTTCCTGCAAGACGCAGGTTGTGTGCTTCATCAAAGCTCACTGCAAATTGGCGGGTTACAATAAGAAAAATACGTGCTATTATGCCGACAACAACTGCAGCGGCAAGAAACCAATCCCATTTCGGATAATTTGCAGCTTGTTCTGACTTTTTACTTTGTCTCATTATTTTTTCCTGCTTTTATTTTTTTAACATGGAGAAGCTCATTAAAATCAATACCTTTTATTATTAAAAGAACTATAAAGTAGATGGTTACAGCGAAGACAAATCTGAGAACAAACGCAATATGCACAAACGATATAAACAGTGCCATAAAAGATGTGGAAACCATTCCCTTCCAGAAAAAATTCTTTTGATTAAGCCGGCAAACAGACTTATGTGTTATTACAAGTGTTACTGCAAGTACAGACCCGTATGATACAAATGTTGCGATGCTTGCTCCTATTTGTGCATACTTTGGTATTAGAATAAAATTAATGACAAGGTTTAACAAGAGACCGCCAATTTGTACTTTCAGTACATCCTTCTGTCTGTTACTTGCTATTAATAATCCGCCTGTAAAAATATTAAAAAAATTAAATCCCGCAGCAAAAATCACAATTCTGAGAACTATAACTGATGGTACAAAATCAGGCCCAAAAAGAGACATTATATCAGGTGCTAAAAACAGCGTGCCAACAACTACCGGGAAAGCAATATAGAATAAATATTTAAACCCAATCGTATAAATTTTTTCCACATACGCTTTATCTGAAATATAACTTCTCGACAATCTGGGAAAAGTGCTTGTAAACAGAACAGTAGGTATAACTTCGAGAAAAAGCAGTATCTTGTATGGTGCTGCATACCAGCCCGCTACACCGTCGCCTTTCATTGCAGAAAGCAGAAGAACATCAATGCGGGCATGAGCTTGTGCAAGAAACATAAAAAATCCTAAAATAACAGCTGCCTTGAATATCCCCTTCATAAAAAAAATGTTTACCGGCGCTCTTTTAATTTTAAATCTTGTTCTTACTAATATAAGATTTATTCCAAGGCTTATTACACCGGACAAAACAAATACAGATCCAAAAGCAACAATGCCCATACCATTAACAAGCACATAAATCCCGGCTGAAGTTACAATTATTTTCTCAATTATTACCACGAACATTTCATACTGCATCTTCTCAAATCCGCGGTACACTCCCGAACAAAGCTGATTAAAAGAGTACAAAATACCGTAAATACCAAATAAAAAAATGAGGATTGTTTTATCCCGTGGAAAAGAAAAAAAGCTCAGGTATGATCCCAGGAAAAGCGCACTTGCAGCAATAAGAATAATTTTCAGTACTGCCGAGTTCGTAAAATACTTTCCTGCTTCCTGCCTGTTCCTTGCTACTTCTCTCGTAAATAAAGTTACTATTCCAAAATCATCAAAAAGAAATACAAAATAGTACAGAACCGTTGCAAATGCGTATTTGCCGAACCCCTCATCACCAAGATATCTTCCTGCCATGATATTCAGTGCGAGTGCAAGAATAAGGTTAAAAGCCTGGCTTGCAGCAATAAAATAGGTATTTGTTTTAACACCGCTTACAGAAGAGGAATTTATTTTTTTTTTGTCTAAACTCAAAATCAAACCCTGTATATATTTACAAAAGTATACACTGCCGCATCACTTGATATTTATAAAATCAAGAAAATTATGCTATCCGAAATGCATCACAATTTCTTCATAAACTCTCTTACACTCGCTGTCACAAAATTCATTTTCTCAGAAGTAATACCCGGATAAATACCCATAAAAAAGCTGTCGCGTAAAATTTTATCAGCATTTGATAAATTTCCGATCGTTCTAAAATACAGGCCCAGATAGGCCGGATGACGTATAATATTTCCTGCAAAAAAGAGGCGCGTTTCAATATTCCTCTGTTCAAGAAATGAAAGGAAATCCCTGCGTGTAAAAACAGCATTATTCCGAATTGTAAGCGGGAATGCAAACCATGCAGGTTCTGCTTTCGGTAAAGATTCAGGAAGAATAAAGAACTCTTCATAATCTTTAAAGGTGTCATAAAGCTGTTTAAAATTTGCATTCCTTTTTGCAATAAATTCAGGAACTCTCTTCAGCTGCACTCTTCCCATTGCAGCTTGGAACTCCATCGGTTTTAAGTTATATCCTATATTTGTATAAACATAGCGGATATCATATCCTTCAGGAAGAATACCGCTTTTTGTTTTAAAAGGGCATGGTTTATCCGGATTTTTTACAACCTCGCAAATAGGACATGCACACGCCCTCCCCCAATCACGAATTGACCTGCAGATTAAATTTAACCCGTTATCATTAACTGCAATCGCGCCGCCTTCTCCCATAGTCATATGATGTGCGACATAAAATGAAAATGTTGCCATGTCTCCGAAAGTACCAACCAGCTTACCGTCATATTTTGACCCAAGCGCATCACAAGTATCTTCAATGACTATTAAATCATGTTGCTTTGCTAATGCCATTATTTCTGACATAGGATTAGGGTTGCCAAGCTGATGCAGAATGACAATGGCTTTTGTTTTAGGAGAAATTGCACGCTCAATCTGTTCAATGTCAGGATTGTAAGTACCAAGGTCAACATCAACCAGAACCGGAGTAAATCCGTTTTGAACAATAGGATTAAAAGTAGTAGGGAAAGTAACTGCCTGTGTAATTATCTCATCACCAGGTTCAATTTTTCTCCTGAATTCATTGGATTTAAGAGCAGACAAAGCAATAAGATTTGCAGACGATCCGGAATTTGTTACCAGCGTATTTCCTGTACCAAGAAAGGATGCAAATTCCTGTTCAAATTTGCGCGCCTGGTTGCCAACACCGAACCAGCCGTCAAGTATTGAACCAACCATTGCTTTGATTTCATCTGCTCCGTATACGGGCCCGGCATATTGCACTTTGTTTTTTACAGGAGTAAAGCTCTTCATTCTCTCTTTTTCTTCAATAAAATCAGTTAAGAGCCCATTAATCTGATCTCTTATATCATCAATTTTCATTTAATCCTCCGTAAACAATTTACAGCTTTCCTTATCTGAAACACTATAATTATTTGTGATAATTTATCATTTGTTGTTTTATTTTTTCAAGGCCTTTTCTTGCAGATGAAAAACAAAAGCCCGTATCCCTCTCTAATTTCTCCGTTAAAAGCCCCCCTTTTAACGGACGTTCAGCCTGCTGTTTTAAATCAGAAGTTATTACTTTATTTATTAACGACCTGTCCAGATCAAACACACTTGCAATTTCCAGGGCAAATTCATAACGGCTAATCCATGTACTGCCCACAGTGTTGTACACTCCATGCAGGTCTGCCGTACATAAAAGAAGGCATGCCTCGGCAAGATCATCAGCAAGAGTCGGGTTGCCAAATTGATCAGCAACCACATTAATGCTGTTATTTGCTGAAAGCTGTTCCACCACCCATGTCACAAAATTTTTTCTGGCCCCTGAAGAAAAACCATAAAGTACAGTTGTTCGTGCTATTATTAGATTATCAATTATTGAAGCTGCTTTTATCTCACTTTCCAACTTGGTTTTTCCGTAATAACTTACCGGATTTGTTATGTCGTTTTCCGTATAAGGCCCTGATTTGCCATCAAAAACATAATCGGAAGAAAGATGAATCATCTTACTTTCAGATTGTACACACAATGATGCAATATTCTTTGTCCCTTTAACATTTACTTCATATGCTTTTTCACGCTCTTTCTCACAATTATCCACATTAGTATACGCAGCTGTATGAATCACATAATCAGGATAAGCTGCTCCAAGTGCTTCACACTGTTTTTTATCTGTAATATCTGCCTGAATATACTTGACACCCGGAACATCAACACGATACGCTGGCTGCATATCTGTGGCGACGACTTGAAATCTGCCTGCAGCTAATTCTGTAATCTTGGCACCAAGCAGACCGTTTGCCCCTGTAACAAGTAATATTTTCCCGGACATTAAAACATCTCTACCAATAGTGTTCTCTAAATTTTCTATAGAAATTTATTGTTTTCTCCATACCTTTTTTAAACGGGGTTTTAGGTCTCCAACCCAGTTCATCATGTATTTTATTGAAATCAGCTACGTAATCTCCTGTTTCTATGAGCTTTCTGTCCTCAGGCCATTCAACAAATTCAAGCTTGCCTGATCCTGCAATTTCAATAACGGTTTTCACCATTTGTCTGAAAGATATAGGATCGCCGCTGCCGAGATTGTATATCTGTCCGTCACTTCTGTCAATTTCACCTGCCATCAAGAAAGCACGGGAAACATCATCTATAAAATTAAAATCTCTAAGCTGTGACCCATCTCCGTAAATAGTAATTGTCTCATCATCAAGTGCAAGTCTCACTACCCAATTTTGAATACCGTACTTGCCATGTTTCATTTGATGCCTGGGTCCGTACGTATTTGATATTCTGAGAGATACTGTTCTTATTCCATGTACTTTATGGTATATTATATGATATTTTTCACCGGCATTTTTATTAACACCGTATATATCCGTAGGTGAAAGCTGTGCATCTTCTGTTACAGGAGTTGTACTTACTGCACCGTATTGGCCGCGGGTACCTGCATAAACAATTTTTACATCAGGGTTAACTTGCCTGCAGGCTTCAAGAAAAATCAGATTTCCCCTGCAGTTTATATCAACATCAAGCAGAGGATCCGTCATGCTGTCAACATGGCTCGTCTGGCCTCCTATATGAAAGATTACATCTTTATTCCGGACAAGAGCCCTCATTGCGCCCTCGTCTCGTATATCAGCAAAATTAATATTTACCTTATCTTCAATACCGTTGATATTAAAGAGATTGCCTCCGTATAACGGCAGCATTGAATCAATAAGAGTTACATCTGCCCCAAGGTAAACAAGCTCATGAGCAAGATTGCTTCCCAGGAACCCAAGGCCTCCTGTAATTGCGATATTTTTACCTTTGTACCAATTATACACTATGTTCTCCTCCCGGTTATCCTTTTAAACAATGTTTCGTATTGAGAGGTTACTGCATCCCATGAATACTTTTCTTTAACACGCTTTACAACAGCAGACCGCAAATGATCTGCCTCTTCCGGATGATCTATATAGTATTGCATTTTCTGCGTCAGAGTCTCAACGGAAGACACATTAAAATATACTCCTGTCTCGCCAAGTACTTCTCTGTGCTGCACTACATCATTAGCCAGAATAAAACTGCCTCTCCCCATTGCTTCGACAAGTGCAGGTTGAGTGCCGCCTGCTTCTGTTGCCTGAATATAGGCGAAAGCATGTGACTGAAATTCTCTGTAGCCTTTCCCAAAAACATATCCTGTAAAAATGATCCTTTTATCCTTTGTACTCTTTAATCTTTTAATATATTCTGTACTGTAAGGTGCATCACCAACAATAATCAACTTATAATCCGTATTTACTTTTTCAAATGCTTCTACAACAACATGAGCATTATTTTCAGGCTCTAATCTGCTCACATAGAGCAGATATTTACCGGGCATTACTCCAAAACGGTCCAGTGCTTCAGTGCTTGATTCCCTTCCAATATGAGCGCCATAAGGAATCAACAAGCTGGATTTATTAAATTTTCTTTTATAATAACTGCACACCTCTTTTGCATCTGTCACAATAAAATCAGGTACAAATGTTGATAAAAATTCAGATATTCTATATACTGCTCTTCCGAATTTACCCCATTTTTCACGTTTCCACTCCAATCCGTCAACATTTAAAACAACCGGAGTGCTTTTTAGCCTGAACGGTAACGTAAATAACACATTAGCACTATTACAATATAAAACAACATCATACTTTTTTAAAAAAGCATGTATGGTTGACAATATCGTATTAAAAGGTGTATCAAAATATTTATGCCTGACACCCTGAGTTACAATAACTCTTACTCCTTTGTAAAACTTTTGATTTTTTGATATATAGTGTGACCGTCCGTAAACAGTAACATCATGTCCTCTTTTTACGAGATGTGTTGAAAGTTCTTCTGCAAAAGTCTCAAATCCTCCGTAATTCGCCGGAATACCTCGTGTACCCAGAATTGCTATACGCATTCTTCTTTACTCCTGCCCTCTTTCTTATGCCAGCTTTAAGTCAATTATTGTATTTTTTCCAGTATTTATTTCTTTTCCTGATACTTTATACAGCAGGGCCCGGAAATCTTGCAAGCCGGACATTTATTCCATATCCGGTAATTAACAAGACTCTCCGCCAGATTAAAAGAAACGACTTATCTCTTTTCAGTATTTCCGCCTTTGTCTGCTGCCTCTCCCCACGAGTAGATTAAAAGGCTGTAATTTTTTGTTTCAATCGGTTTTTCAAAATGATTTTTAACATATTCCCGGATTTCACCGCTTGTATAGGCATCTGTATTAAAAAGATATTTTTCAAGAACAATCCAGCCACTTTTATGAGTACTAATAATTTTTTTCAAATCTTCAAGATTTTCAATACATGGAACTCCTTCGTATATATCCACCCATCTGCCGTTCTTGTTTGCGTCTTTGAATCTCATTGATTGCCGAAGCAACCCGAAATTCAAAGTATAATCAGTAGCAGGGCAGTAAAACGAGCTTATTTGCGGAAGATTTGAAATAACAATATCTCCTTTCTGCATATTTTCACGCAGATACTTTCCAGCCGCCTTCCATTCACCGGGAGTTACTGCCATATTTGTTTTTCCGTCTTCTATCTTAGGAATATTGAGGCTGATTCTCATCCACGGTGAAACAAGAAAAACAACTGCCACTGAGAGAGAAATCAAATATCTAAGATAGGGTGCTAACTTCTTAACCCTCATTTTTATTTCATTTTTCACGGAATTCTCAGACTCAACAGAGGCTGTTTTCACAAACCATACAAGAGAATATGCTGCAAGAAATATGAAGAAGGGATAAACATTAAAGAGATACATAGGGACTCTGTGAGTAAAAACAAATGACAGCATGAACAATTGGAATGTAAACAGTATGAAAGAAAATATGCCTCTCTTATTACCCTTGAATATTACAAGTACTGCACCTGCAAAAAATAACGCACCCATTGGAAATCTGTAAACTGACATAATGAAATCAAAAAGAAGCAGTCTGTACTTTGCGCCCACATCTCCTTTTACCCATTCAGGTGTATATGCCAGATAATACTTCAGGTTTGCCCTTATCCATGGTATAAAGATAACTGCAGCTGCAGTTAAAATTATAGCAGCGGCAGATATTAACATATATTTATTAAAAAATCTTTCTCTTCCATTTAAAAAAATAAATTTGATAACGGCCATAACCAAAACGTACACAAAAAGCCCTAAAATAAAAATTGCAAATATTCTGTGAACTTTATAAAATGTATACGCACCGAGCAGCAATGTTGCTGCTATCCAGATAAGGGAAAAATCCCATTTTTTCTCAATGGAGGGCAGTATCAGAAATCTCTTTTTGCCTTTTTCAGGCTCAAACCCGAGAATAAAAGAGTACGCAACGGCCAATGTTAAAAATTGCAGCATAGTATACATCTTTGCTGTTCTTGACCACCCTACTGCAAAATGCGAAAATGCAAGAAGCAGAGCAGCTACAAGAGCCGTCTTTCGATCAAACATCCTTGCACCGATAACATAGATTAACCACACACCGAGTATTCCGAAAATTGCGGAAGGAAGCCTTGTTGCAACTTCTCCCGGTCCGATTATTTTTGAAAATAACGCTGCGCAATAAGTGTAAACAGGTGCCCGGCCGTATAAAAACCCTGAAGGCATATTCAAGCCTTCGCCGGCATTAAAAGATTGTGCTGCATAATACACATTGATTTCATCAACCCAAAAGCTCTGCCTTCCCAAATGAGATAATCTTAAAAATGATGCAGCAGCCAAAATTACAGCAAGAATAATCCAGTATCTGAACTTGTCTTTATTTATTTTTTCGCCTGATTGATAATCCATGTCATAATCTCCCCTTTTCTGTTGAAAGGCCGGACCTGTAAGGCCCGCGGATAAATCCCCAGGTATACGCTATTAATCCTAAAAATATCAAGGGATAGTGAAAAATAAAGCTTAAAAACAGTTTATAATCTGACTGAACTAACCGTTTGCTTATTATCAAAGTTCTGTAAACAGGAATAAACACAATTAAAGGAGGATATTTAAGAAGAAAATATCCATGCCGTTTTGTCCTTCTTCGCGTCTCATTTGCACCTTCTCCCAAAGCAACCTGATTTTTAATAAAATGATTAAACCCTGTTCTGTTTCTGTGAGTTATTGATGCATCCGGTAAAAAATAAATATTGTATCCGGATGTCACAATATTATCACAAAGTATTGTATCTTCACCCTTCATAAAATCCGGGAAAAATCCGACACTCTCAAGTAAATCTTTACTTACACATAAATTACATGAAGGCAGAGCTCCCACGTCTCCCATTTTTGCCATTGGATTCATCTCATTAAATTCAAGCAGATATTCCGCAGTACCCACATAACTGTCAGGAGTGCCATTTGCAACACCCCCTCCTGCTGCTTTGTATCCTGCCTGCAGTTTTTTCCAAAGTAATTTCAGCCAGTCAGGGCTTGCTATGCAGTCACTATCAATAAAGAACACAAAACTGCCGCGAGCCAAACGCGCGCCCTCTGATCTGGCAAGGCCAGGCAGAGTCCTTCTGTTGAGATGCAGAACTTTTACCTCTGTGAAACACTCTTTCACATCCTGTGTAATATCTTCAGGTGAACTGTCAACTACTATAACTTCATAGGGCATATCTATTGTCTGATTCATAACAGATTCAAGACAAAGAAATAGATCCCTTCCTGATTTATAAGAGGGAATAACAATGGAAATTTCCGGTGCTACACTATTATTATTTTTTATCTGCATTTCTCTATTTTCCTGCCAATGTTTCAATTGCATCTATCATTCCGTTCCAATCTCTGTTTTTTCTATCCAAAGCATAATTTTTAAGAAATTCAGAATCTTTTTTTATTTTGCCTGCCATGAACTCTCTCATTGATTCTGCAAGAGCATCAACATTATCGGGTTCAATTACAACGCCATGTGTTTCAGATATAACATTCTCGGCAAGGCCGCCAACATCAGTTACTATTACAGGTCTTCCCATTGTAAATGCAAGCTGAGGTACTCCGCTCTGAGTTGCATCTCTGTAAGGAAGAACAACAACATCAGCAGCTGAAAAAAACAGTTCGAATTCATCCTCGGATACGTATCTGTCAACAATAGTTATTTGTTTATTCAGGCCCTTATCTTTGATGAGAGTATTGTAAAAATCTCTTTTACCCCAAAACTCTCCGGCAATTAAAAGATGTGCGGATTCATTATCAATCAGGGAAAGAGCATCTATTAATAAATCCAACCCTTTGTAATAACGCACAAATCCAAAAAAGAGAAAAACAATCTTATCAGAAGGAATACCAAGAGATTGCCTTGCCTCGTAATTATTAATCCCTTTGATTACCGGCTCAGGATGAGGTGCAATCGGGAGGGCCTCAACATCTTTTCCCGGACAGATTTCCATTAATTTCTTTTTATCCGATTCGCTGTGCACTGTAAATCCCTGAGAGGATCTCAGAGCCCATTTCGTAATTGTTTCCCATATAACCCCGTTCTCATGAGGGAGAACATTATGGCATACATAAACAGTTTTTACTCCTATACGCTTTCTTACAATATTTGATATAAATTTCCAGCAAAACGCAAAAAACGGGACCCACCATATAAAAACAATAATATCCGGTTTATATGATACTATACTCTCGGCAGTATATGCCCACGTCGCAGGATTTAATGAATCTATTATATAACTACACTCTTTAAATTTCCTGATTTTACCTGGTTCTCTGTCTGTGCTGCCCGGAAATAAAAATGACGGATACTGCCTTTTAAAAGAAATAAAATAAACCTCGTGCCTCTTTTTAAGAAATTTCCACAAGAGAGTTGTGTGCTGAGCAATGCCGCCTCTAAAAGGGAATGTCGGGCCTATAAGAACAATCCGCATTTTTTTATTTATCCCCTTTAATATCACTCTTTTTCAAACGATACAAAACTTCCTCTATCAGTCTTCTATTGGCTGAAATAATGTCAGCAAGTAATCCTATCATACCTACCTGAAATCCCACAATCATAAAAACCGCAGAAAGAATCAATGACTGTATATGGCCCTCACCCTGATGAGTAAGGAAAAAATAAAGGAATCTCATAGATACAAGAAAACCTACACCAAAAATAAATCCGCCAATATATAAAAAAGTCTTTAAAGGCTCATAAAGAGCATAAATTCTGGCAATTGTTGCACCTGACTGATTTATATATGCAAAAATACTTTTAAAAAGTCTTGAAGGCCTTGTTGGTTTATTTGTCCTTATTGATACATGGGCTATCGGGATACCCTTTTTACCAGCCTGAATTATTGTGTCAAGTGTATATGTAAATTGTGATATCACATTCATCCTTAATGCTGCTTCCCTGCTGAATGCTCTGAACCCGCTTGTTACATCAGGAACAGTTGTATTTGAAATATGCCGAACAACCCAGCTTCCCAGTTTTTGAAGCAGCTTTTTGATAAATGAAAAGTGCTCTACCTGCATTACTTCCCTGTCTCCGACCACCATATCAGCACTTCCTGCAAGTATCGGGTCAATTAATTTTTGAATATCCTCAGCTCTGTATTGGTTGTCTCCATCAGTGTTTACAATAATATCTGCTCCGAATCTGAGAGAAGAATCAAGGCCTGCCGAAAAGCTGACTGCAAGCCCTCTGTTGCTTGTAAGACGTACAATATGATCTACTCCCAGCTCTCTTGCCTTTTCCACAGTCCTGTCTGTACTTCCGTCATCAATTACCAGAAGTTCAACAATATCAATGCCATCAAATTTTCGGGGAATTGCCTTTATTGTTGCAGGCAAAGTCCTCTCTTCATTATAACAGGGTATCTGAATTATAAGCTTCACAACCCCCCCCGCTAGTTAATTATTTCTTCTATATTATATTCAGTAACATCGCCTGCGTGAGTAAAAATAATCATCTCACCAAGCAGGCCTATTGATATCATCTGAATACCGATTACAAGTAAAAGAGCACCGAGAATTAAAAGCGGCCTTCCTGCAATAGGCCCCATGCCAAGAATTCTGTAAATGAACAGATAAACTTCAATTGCAAGACCTGCTGCACTGAAAAATGAACCCACAAACCCCAGAAAATGAATTGGTTTTTTCGAATAACGGGTAAGAAAAATTACCGTTATTATATCAAGCATACGCTGGACATACTCCCTTGGATAACGGGAATTACGGAAACTCCCGGGCAGCTGAGCTATTTTCTCTTCAGAAACCTTATACCCCTGCCCTGCAGCAAGAACAGGAATAAAATTGTACAAATCTCCGTAAAATGATATTTTATTAAGCACTTCTCTTTTTGTAACAAGAATACCGCTGTTGATATCGTGCAGCCGCCTCTTTAAAAACCAGCTTGCAAGAAGATTAAAAACTTTTGAGACACTTCTGTTAAGAACGGAATCTCTGCGGGGTGAACGCCATCCTGCAACAAGATCACTTTCCCCGTCAAGCTTTTCAAGAAATGCCGGAATGCCGTAAGGATCAATATTGACTCTTCCCGAAATATAAACGATAATATCTCCCATAGAGTACTTAAGGCCGGCATCAAGGCATGCAGCTTCACCGAAAGTAGAACGCATACGAACAATATGAATTTTATCATCATTTTTCATCAGCATGTGCAGCTTTTCAAAAGTGCTGTCATTAGACGCATCATCTATAAAAATATACTCTATCGATTTGCTGACACTCTTCACAGCATCTGCCAAAGAAGTGTAAAAATCTTCAATATTTTTCTCTGCATTAAAAATTGAAACTATTACCGATACCTCTGCATGGGAACTGTCACTCTTTCTCATACCAGTCCTCGTATTTATCAGTTAAAAGTGGAGAGAGAGTAAGGCCTCTCCTATCCCCTGTTTTCACAATGAGGCTTGCAACAAGCCCTAAAAAGAAAAACTGCAGTCCTGTTACAAAAAACAGGAATACAAGAGTAATAACAATATTAAGCTCAGCAGCATCAAGAGTTTTTCCTGCAAAAAGAAACAGAAACCATAAAAGTGCAAGGATCCCAAGAGCAATAACTCCCGCACCTAATTTGCCGAAAAATCTTAAAGGAGCACGAAGATATTTAAGAAAAAGATTAAGAGAAGACAAATCCATAAGTACACGGAATGTCCTCGTAAGATTGTACTTTGATTTTCCGAACTTTCTGGCATGATGGTTTACAGGTATTTCCGCAATCCTTGCTCCTTCAATTTTTGTCAGTGCCGGAAGGAATCTGTGCATCTCCCCATAAAGCCTTATCCCCTGTATTGCTTCCCTTCTGTATGCCTTAAGTGCACATCCCGTATCATGAAGATCAACATGGGTAACAGAGCAGATAAGCCTGTTTGCAATAAAAGAAGGTACTTTTCTTATAAATAGCTTATCCTGTCTGTTTTTACGCCACCCGCTCACAACATCATAGCCCTCTTCCAATTTTGAAAGAAGTTTCGGTATATCTGCCGGATCATTCTGCAGGTCTCCATCCATAGTTACAAGAACATCCCCTGTAGATATTGAGAATCCTGCTGCCATTGCAGCAGACTGGCCAAAATTCTTACGTAAAAAAATAGCTCTGAAATCCGGATCTGCAGCGGCAATCTCCTTAAGTTTATCTCGTGTTCCGTCTGTACTGCCGTCATCAATAAAAATTATCTCTGTCAGCAAATCAAGATTGTCCACAGCTTTCTTAATTGCGGAATAAAGCAAAGGTACATTCTGTTCTTCATTAAAAACAGGTACTACAACTGAAAGGCCTGTAATGTTATTTGTTAAATTCATATTTATAGATCAACCTGCTTCCACACCGAATCCATTATTTCCATAGAGAGACGGCCGTTATCAAGACTGACAGGCATTTCCGTGCCGTCTAAAATTGACTTATAGAAAAGATTAATTAATATCTCATTACCTTTAAACAGCGTGTGCTTGCCGGTAAACACCTTTATCTCGTTGCTCAATCCTTTAAAATACATTTTCCTGCCGTTGCGTTTAAGCACCATGTTTCTGCTTAAAACCTTGGGAGCCATAGGCACATCTTTGTTTAAGAGAGTGGTGTTGTACATAAAATCAACAGTCAGGCTGCCTTTGGTTCCGTAGAGCCTTAAGAAACATAAACGCGGTGTTGCATTAAAAGACAGAACAATGGATGCAAGAACTTTACCGGATTTCATTGATATTCTGAGTTCATCACTCTTCATAAAAGGTACAACTTTGTGATATGCGGAAGAGACATTAATATCAGAAACATCATCAACAATATCAAGTAAAACACTTAAGGGATGAGAAATAAAATTTTGGAAAAGGGAGCCCGGAAGATCGTAAACCCAGTGGTTTCTCGCCTGCCACCTTAGATAGGGGCTGCCTGTATTTGAACTGTAGGATGTCCCGAACCAGCTCTCAACCTGCACAATATTGCCTATTGCTCCGCTGTTCAGTATCTCCCTTGCTTCAATCATTGCAGGATCATAAAGAAGAGAATGTTCAACACACAGTTTAACATTGTTCTCTTTTGAAGTGCGGATCATCTCCCCGGCCTCCTCTGCATTAACAGCCATTGGTTTTTCCACAAGTACATGACACCCTTTTTTCATTGCTGCGATTGATACCGGGGCATGAGTCTGTGCTGAAGATACGACATGAACAACATCAAGATTCTCTTTGTCAAGCATTTCCAAATAATCGGAATAGATATTTTCAACACCGAATTTTTCCGAAAGTCTCTTTGCAGCATCAACATTTGTATCACAAAGCGCAGTAACATTTGCATTTGGAATCTTTTTAAGGATTGACAGATGTGTTTTTGAAAATGAACCGCATCCGACAATTCCGACATTTAGTTTTTTCTTCGAATTTATTACAATCCGCTTTTCAGGTACAAGGTGATGACATACAGGTTTCTGCTGATCTTTATGCCACTCCATAACCTCTTTAACAGCTTCTCTGACATTAGGAACCGGCACCCAATCCAGATCTTCTTTTGCACGTGTATTTGGATATTTAAGGGAAAGTGTAAATAATTTAAGATATTGAGGGCTAAGGCGTGAAGGGGCCGCCTTACCCATTATACCGAACATTTTTCTAAGCATAAACGCTAGAACCTTTACAATTGGAAACAGTATTCTGATTATTTTAAATTTCGGATTCAAAATACTCTTCAGTATCTTAAGATACTCTATTTTGCTGACAGATTTGTCTTCAGTAAGATTATAAGCTTTACCTGCACATTTTTCACAAGTAAGTGATTTGGCCACTGCATCTGCAACAGTACGAACATGCGTTAGGGTCAATTCCGATTTTCCGCTGCCTACAATTATATATCCGTTTGCTCCTGCTGCTATACCAAGACGTGCGGGATAGAGAAGGCCTCCGGGCCCGTAAAGCGCCGCAGGCCGAAGTACAACTGTTTCCAGTCCTTCTTTTTCATGAAACTCTTTTATAAGGTTCTCAGCCTCAATTTTTGAACGTGAATAATGATTTGTATATTCCTGTTCAAAAGGAGAATCCTCAGGAAATGATGATCCGTTCTTGACGTTTGAATGGTCGTATACAACAACAGAGCTGATAAATATAAATCTCTTAACTTTGTGTTTTACCGCTTCTTTTAAAATCCGCTCGGTTGAAAGCACATTCTCTTCGTAAAAATTCTCCCACGGGCCTCCCTTTGATGTTGCAGCGTGTACAATTGCATCTGCACCCTTAATCGAATCAAGCCAGGAAGTTTCGCGGATATTCCCAATAACATAATTTAAGTTGTACTCATCAAGATGACTGATATTACTTGTCGGCCTTATGAGTGCTGTAATCTCATGCCCCTGCTCTTTTAAAGCTTTGACAAGGTGCTGGCCAAGAAAACCTGAAACTCCTGTCATAAATATTTTCATTTATCCGCTCCGATCTTATTCCAGTTTTTATTTACATTTTCTAACCACAATTCCAGAATAACGAGGGCCCACAGCCTGTGTGAATGATTGAACTGTTTTAACTCATGTTCCCTTATCATCTTTTCAACAGCTTTGTAATACACTATACCCCGCCTGCTGATTCTTGCTTCAGATAAAATGTCTCTTATAAAACCATTTACTGTTTTATTATCTCTCATCCAGTTTTTAAGAGGTACACTGTGCCCCAATTTATCTTTTCTGTGTGTAATCTCAAAAGGCAGAAGAGGTTCAACTGCAACTCTTTCAATATACTTGGTGTCTGAAAATCCTTTTATCTTAAGTTTGGAATCTATTTTCGAGCAAAGGCTCACTATTTCAGGGTCAAGCATCGGCGTTCTCGGAACCAGGCCGAATCCCCTTACCACATCCATACGCCTCAGATAAAATTGTACAACTGTCTGATAATCGCTGTACAAAGATCTGCCGAGAGAATCTTCAGCTTTCGCCCTGCTGTTAATACTGAGTACATCTTTAAACACATCATCAGGATCTGCGGAATTAAAAATATCTCCTGCTACGATATCTGAAAGAGAACCGGGCTGATAATAGACACGCCATCTGTGAGTGCCAAGTTCTTTTGGGAAAAAATAACTTTCTGAGAAACGTTTGAGCTTGACTTTAAGGTCTTTCTTTTTTTCCGAATCGTGAAGCCGCCTGCCCATACTGAAAAACGGGTTGAGAATAAAATCCGGAATAACTGAAAAAATCTCTGCAGTCTTATCCGCAATGTACACAGGATGCCCTGCAAAAAGCTCGTCCCCTCCGTCTCCGGTAAAAATGTCTTTAACTTTTGAACCTGCCTCTGAGGCGAGAAGATATGTAGCAATGTTTATCCCCACGTCGCTGAACGGTTCATCCATAAGCGTTGTCATGGAAGCAGCCTTAAGCACACTCTCAGGCGTGTATTCAATCACTCTGTGTTCTGTTTTAAAAGCATCGGCAACTATCCTGGCAAATGGAGACTCATCAAAAGATTCTCCTCTGCACCTGAATGAAAATGTTGATACACGGCCAGCCCCGTTTTTATCAAGGAGGGACACAACACTCGACGAATCGAGCCCGCCTGAAAGGAAAGCGCCTGTCTTATCCGGCTCTTTTAAACGGAGTTTTACAGCTTTTGCAAGTTCTTCGCGAATCATCACAGCTGCATCTTTTTCCGATTTGATTTCATTCGTAAAACTGATATCCCAGTACTGCTTCTCTTTTATCCCTTTATCGCTCCATGTAAGATAGTGCGCAGGCCGGATTTTTTTTATTCCATTGAAGAAAGTTTCCGTTCCGGGATTATAGCAAAAAACAAGATATCTTAAAAGTGTGGAATAATTGATCTCCCCTGTTCTGTCAAGAACAACTGCAAGAGCTTTAAGGGAAGTGGAAAAAACAAGGCCGTCATCTTTCTCGGCAAAAAACAGTGTGCCTGCCCCGATTCTGTCTCGTACAAGTACTAATTTATTTTCTTTTCTGTTCCAGGCTGCTGCTGTAAAATCGCCGTTTATACCTGCCCACATCGCATCCTGCTGATTTTCATATAATTCGTATAGCTTTCCCGCATCAAGTTTATCATCCCTTCCATTAACAGAGTATATTTCTCCGTCAATAAATACAGGGCTGTTTTTATCGCCTGAAAGAGCAGAATCCTTATCAGAAAAAAATATAAAAAGGTTATCCTTTTCAAATAAGATGCCTTTATGCAACAAATCCCCGCTTGCAAGTTGTTGGAAACGAGGTTTAATATCCCTTACTGCTGATTTGCCTGCCGCGCCTATGAGCATTACTTTTATGTCCCTTAATTAATAAATCTTTTTACAAGCACCCAGTAAATTTTTAGAACTGCATTCATAATACCAGTACCCATCTTGATGATTTTTGACTGGCTCCCTTCTCCTATGAGATCTATTGAAGCACCTGTTAACACATCTTTATCCCTCACTCTTTTAATCTTCATCACCTCACGTCTTTTGCGAAGAACAAGAGGGAGTGACCATAGTGCTGCAAATCCTCCTTTAATTACAGGCCAGCCCTGCCCCTTGAGAAGCATACCGAAAAAAACCGCTCCCTGGTAAAGAAAAATTGCAGGCAGAGTAAAAAACAGAGTACGCAGATTGTAAGTTTTCAGTACAAACCACCAGCGGTTTCTTACCTGATAAAAGACCCACGGCATTCCTTTTTTCTCTTTCAAATGGAAGACCCTGGCTCCTGCAACATTTAGACAGGGATAACCTGCTATCGTCATTCTGAAAGAAAAATCTCCGTCTGCCCATCCGTAAAAAAAGTCTTCGTCAAAATACCCTATCTCTTCAGCCTTTGCCTTGTCAACAAGCATTGCGCCTGCAGGTACTGCAGCAACAGGCCGGGGGACATCAAACATAAATCTGTTCATAACAGCCCCGCCTGCAAAATGAATATGTGCTCCGTTGTACTGAATTTTTTCCGGGCTGTTAAAAAACCGAATTTGAGCGCTTGCTACTCCTGCATCAGGATTTGAATCAAGGGCCATGTTCAGTTTTGACAGGGCATCAGGTGCAAGTACAATATCATTGTCCACAAGAAGTACCCGCGGAGCCGCGGCCTCTTTTAAAATCAGATTTCTTGACGGATTAGGCCCTCTGTTTTCCATTGATATGATTTTGACATCGGGGAATTTCGATTTAAGGACATCAAGGCTGTTATCTGTTGACGAATTATCTACTGCTATTATTTCCGAAATACCATGACAATCCTGCTTATAAATTGCATCCAGCGTCTTTCCCAGTACTTTCTCACCGTTGTAATTTATAATTCCTATTGTCACAGGTACCGGAGGAGTACCCTCCTCAGGCGGTTCCCGCTTTTTAAGTACTTTTGCAGGGCTTCCGACAGCAACTGCATAATCAGGTAGGTCTTTATTTACAACAGAACCAGCTCCTACAATAACGTTCCTGCCGATATTCACGCCGTCAAAAACAGATACATGCGCACCAAGCCACCCCCCCGGGCCTATGGTTATTCCTTCGGAAGAACGGCTCTGATGCAGTACAGGTATTGAGGGATTATCAAAGTGATGAGTTCCGCCTACAAGATAAGTATATGCTGCAAACAGATTGCTGGCGCCTACCCTTACCCTGCTTGCAGAAAAAATGTGGCAATTCGCGCTTATGTTAACTTCGTCCTCAAGTATTATATCACCATTCTTGCAATTGAGGATTGTATTTCTTCCTATAAAAACGCCATTACCTATGTAGATTCCATGGTTGCCTGTTCCTTTTGCATCAAGAACGCAATTATCATCTATAACAACATTGCTTCCTATAAAAATCTTTTCCGGATGGCGTAAAACAACATTCTGCCCGAAAGTAACATTTCTGCCTGCGGAGCCCAGCAGTTTCGGATAAAGGGATTTACGCAAAACAAGGCCCAAAGCTCCCGGCATCCAACTTGCAATACCTATTATTGTTTCATATTTAAGGAGCTTAAATATTCCCTTTGTCCCGAGCACAAGATCCTGGTACTTTGCCAGATTCCCCTTGCTGCTGAACAGCTCTTTTTGAATTTCTATGGTTTGATTCTGATCCATGTATCAGATAAGCCCCTCTTTTTTATACCACTCTGCAGTTTTTTTCAGACCGTCATAAATTGATACATTAGGATTGTATCCCAACACCTTCTTTGCTTTTGATATGTCAAATGCTCTGTCCTTAATAAAAAAATCAACTCTTCTTCTGTAAACCGGAGGAGAGATTCTCAGGGGAGTACAAACAAATTCACACAACGCGCCTGCAAGCCACAAAGGCCAAACCGGGTAGTGAAGCTTCCTGATGTTAACATTTAATACTTTTGCAATTGTCTCAACAAATTCATTCAGGGTTGTATATCTTTCTCCTGCAATTGTAAATATCTCTCCCTCTACTCCGGGGGTTTCCCCCACAAGAATTATTCCGTCAACAAGATCATCAATATAAGTAAGATGATAGAGCACATTACCGGATCCGAACATTCTGAATTTTCTGTTGCCTATGAATTTAAAAAGTTTCAGAAACCTTGTGTCACCAGGGCCATAAATACCCACAGGCCTGAAAACAACACCGGGAAGCCCCCTGTTTTTAAAAAAATCCAAAGCAAGAAGTTCCCCCTCCATTTTGGATTCCTGATAGTAATCACCCGGATTGTACCTGGTATTTTCAGATGCAGGAGGATTCTCTATCTCACCCTGCACACCTACAGTGCTGCAGTGTACAAATCTCTTTATTCCGGTTTCGGCTGAAGCTTCAAGAAGATTTTTTGTGCCTTCTACATTCACTTCCCAGAAACGTTTTCTCGGAATATTCTGCTCTCTGTAAACAGCTGCTATGTGATAGACAATATCTATTCCATTAAGAGCAGGAACAAGGCTTTTCTTATCAGTTAAATCTCCAACAGCTAATTCCATTCCAAGAGATTCAAGCCCGGCACCTTTTTCTTTTGACCGGACAAGACACCTTACCTGATAACCTTTTTTATTAAGTGCACGTGCAAGATGGCCGCCTGTAAACCCCGTTGCTCCTGTAACAAAAACTTTTATCATTCAAATATCTCCTTAAGACCATTGAGTATAAATTTTATCAACTTCGTCAATCTCATTCTGCTTACGGTTTTCCGGCCAGTTGAGCTCTTTTGCCATTATGTCTGCACAGCGGTTCAATGCTTCTTTTCCGGGGTGTCCCATTGACCCGAGATCAGTCCGGCGCAGAATAACATCGGAAAGTTTCTGTGCGGCTTCTTCCCTGACAGCAAAAATAATTTCTGCCTCAAGTACTTCTTTTGAACCGGGCACAAGGCCGCCTTTTGTCTGTTCGTGTATTTCAAATATTGATTTGTATTCAGTACCGTAGCTTAGTCCAAGGTGTTTACTTACTTCACCGGGAATATTATCAGGAGTATTTCTGACAACTTCTTTTTCAAAATTGTCAAAAGAAGAGATGTCTCCACCATACAATTTTGTGGTTTTGGAAACAGACTTTAACGCTTTTTTGCCCAATTTTCCGGTTACAAGATTAACCATCTTTTCAGCTACGTCCCTTGCTGTTGTATATTTAACGCCAACCACACTCAGCAGGCCGTCAATCCTGTCTCTTTTTTTATGATCGGTAATTCTGTAATGCTTTGTTAACAGCACTTCTCCCGTATTCCTGCTTATTCCATCCATAGGCAAAAATCCCTTTTGGACGAATGTAACATCTTCCGGTTTAATGTCTGCTGCAGGAACAGCGCTGTTTACCTCTTTTAAAAAGCTCTCAACTTCCTCTCTGTTTACTGAAAGAGAAGCGTGCTCTTTTTTGTACGGCCTGTGGAAAGTACCGATTATTGTTCTTCCTCTCCATGGTGTTGCAAAAAGCACTCTCCTTCCTGATTTTGTCCCTCTGCCAGGAACATCATACCTGTAATGTCCGTAAATTCCGGCCGCAATTTCCGGGAAGAGATTACGGGACAACACAAGATTCATAGCTGTTGAAAGTTTAAACATGGAAGAAGATTGTTTTTCTTCCGGCAATATGGAGTTAATCCATGCTCCGCTGGAATTAACAACAACCTTTCCTCTTATTTCAAGTTCTTCGTTATCTACCAAATCTATAGCCTTTACTCCGACAGCTTTGCTGTTTTTAATAATAAGGCTCTCTGCCTTAACATAATTTGCAGTAACTGCTCCTTTGAAAGATGCTGATTTTACAAATGCAAGAAGAAGCCTCTCGGAACTGTACATCTGCGCATCTGTCCATACTGCGCCGCCTGTAACATTACTGCTGTCAATTCCGGGCAGAATATATAGACAGCTCTTTCTGTTAACAACCCTGCAGTTCGGTATTGTCCGCAGCGGATCAACTCCTCTGTTTCTGTCAAAACTTAAAATATCGTTTAACAGCATACCGCAGAACATAACCTCAGGACCCTTAATTAGGTGGCCGTAACATGGCAGTATACTTGGCAACGGCTGTACAAGGTGAGGAGCAATTGTAAGCATTATTCTGCGTTCACGTACAGATTCACGAACCCTTTTTACATCAAGCTGCTGAAGATAACGCAGCCCGCCGTGAACTATTTTAAGACTATTGGAAGATGTACCGCTTCCGAAGTCCCCCCTTTCCACAAGAGCTACAGACAGCCCTCTCAATGATGCATCCCATGCAATTGCAGCACCGTAAATTCCTGCCCCGACAACTATAAGATCAAATTCTTTTTCTGTAAGTGCTTTGACATTCCTTTTCATTATTTTTCTCCGAAGCCCATTAAATGCCACCCCCATTTTTTCACAATGGGTTTTGGTATAATTTTAAATGCTCCTACAAACAGTGTATTAAACAGTACTCCTTTTAATCCTCCGTGCAGCCTGGAGCGCACAGGAAAACGCTCGGGAACGATCTTCACATTAATAAACGGAGATAATATCTCTCTGAATTCATCAATCGTATATTTTTCAAGAACAGGCGCATCCTCATGTTCCAAAGAGACTTTAAAAACCCTGGACATAAAATTAAGCCACCCTTTTCTGTTGTAAACCATGGCAATAAACTGACCTCCGGGTTTTAAAACTCTATAAGCTTCTTCCGCCATTTTAACTGCATTTTCCGTATACTGAAGGACACCGTGAGCATAAACAACATCAAAAGTGTTGTCAGCAAAACTCATGGCTTCCCCGTCCATAATTTTAAAGTCACCACTTAATCCGAGATGGGAAAAATATTTCCCTGCAAGATCAATTGCTGTTTGTGAAAGATCAATCCCTGTAACAAGAGCACCGCCTGCAGCAAACTCGGCAAGGTCAATTCCAACACCGCAGCCGATCTCAAGTATTTTTTTGCCTTTGAATCCTTTAAAATCAACAATCTTCGGCAGATAGTTCAGTTTATCGAATCTGTACTCTGCAAGTTCTTCAAAAAATTCACGTGATCCAACAGGATGCTTTGCTATCTCAAGATCGTGAATACGGCTGTTCCAGTAAGATGCTATCTCTTTTTTCAAGTTTTTGTTTTCCATTTTAATCATCCTTAAAATTTATAAGAATATCAATAAAAATCAACTATTTCCGTAAATATCGTACCACTGTTCAAATACCATAAGAGCCCATAATTTATGGCTGTGATTTGCCCTTCCGTCAATGTGTTCTTTCATCATTCTTTCAACAAAGTCTGTTTTGAAAAATCCCTGCTGCTCAAGCCTTGTACTGTCAAGAAGATCTGTCATCATATTTTTTAAATCTTTACGTATCCAGTTTTTAATAGGTATGCTGAATCCCTGTTTGTCCCGATTCCTGATTTCATCAGGGAGATTGTTCCAGAAAGTTTTGTTAAGTATCACTTTTGTTGCAGCATTTCCCATTTTAAACTGCGGAGGAATTGAGAATGCAAATTCAACAACTCTGTGATCAAGATACGGGACTCTCGCTTCAAGTGAATTCGCCATTGACATACGGTCAACCTTTACAAGTATATTATCAATCAGATATGTGTTGAGATCAATAAAACCGATGCGTGTGACATCATCAATATCCATTGAACTGCAATTGAATTTACGGATAAAATCGTAACGGTCTGTTTGTGCAAGCTCAGACAGAATTCCTTCTGACAGAAGGCCTGCTCTCTCCTTTTCCCTGAGAAATACCATCCATCTCGCCTGATACAGGTCTTCCGGCAATAGTGTCCCTTCAACAAATCTTTTAAAAGCATTAATAGCTCCCTTTTTCTTTTTCGTAGGAGGGAATACATTTGCAGCAGGGGCTATTAAATTTTTTCTGATAAAACCCGGAATTTTACTGTAATAGTTCCGGGCAAACATGTGTGCTCTGTAAGTATCATACCCTCCGAAAAGCTCGTCTCCTCCGTCTCCGGATAAACTTACAGTAACATACTCTCTTGCCATTTTTGATACAAGATAAGTGGGGAATATGGAAAAATCCCCGAATGGTTCATCAAGCTGCTTTATGAGTTTTTCAGTCAGTTCAAGGGCATCCGGCTGAATAATAAATTCATGATGCTCGGTATTGTACTTTTTTGCAACCGCTCTTGCATAATTCAATTCATTGTAGGAAGCCTCTTTAAATCCTATAGAAAATGTTTTTACCCGGTTTCTGCCTGCTTTTGCCATAAGAGAGACAAGTATCGAAGAATCGAGCCCCCCTGATAAAAATGCCCCGAGAGGGACATCTGATAAAAGCCTGAGTTTTACTGAATCCGCGAGAAGATAAGAAAGCTTTTCTTCTGCCTGGCTCATCGTCATATTTTCTTCCCGGGGTATAACCTGCCAGTATCTGTTGCCTGATATTCTTCCATTTTCATATTTCATCCAGTGAGCAGGTTCTAACTTTCGGATTTTACGGAATATTGATCGCGGTGCAGGTATGTATTCAAATGCAAGGAAATTATCCAGAGCCTGAAGATCTATTTCACGGTCAACTTCAGGATGCTTAAGTATGGCTTTAATTTCCGAAGCGAAAAGTATTTTATTTCCATCTTCGTAGACATAAAAAGGTTTAATCCCCATCCTGTCCCTTGCAAGAAAAAGGGATTCGTTTTTTCTGTCCCATATTGCAAAAGCAAACATACCGTTAAGCTTTGAACATACTTCTTCGCCCCACTCTTCGTATCCGTGAATGATTGCTTCAGTATCGCTTTTTGTCCTGAAAATATGCCCTTTTGCTTCAAGCTCCTGTCTCAGTCCATTGTGATTATAGATTTCACCGTTAAAAACAATTGTTTTTGACCCGTCTTCATTTGATATAGGCTGGTGCCCTGTAGAGAGATCAATAATAGAAAGCCTGCGCATCCCCAGGCCGACATTTTCCGAAACAGAAATACCCTGATCGTCAGGGCCTCTGTGCACGATTGTACTGCACATTAAAGCAAGAATCGCTTTGCCTGCCTGTTTATTCCTGTCCTTGTAAAGAACTCCGCAAATTCCGCACATTCTATAATCCTTTTTTCAATGCATTTTCAACTGAGCTCTCTAATTTTTTCCTGTAGATTTTATAACTGTACTTTTCATCAGCAAGTTTTTTTGCATTCATTGCAAGCTCTTTGCCCAACGACGGATTATTTATGAGGCCTGTAATACCCTGTGCAAAATCTTCCGGTATAGGATCTTTGAGAACTGCTACACTTTCATCCATAACCTGTGTATGCGTAAGCATTCTGGTTGCAACAATTGGTATACCGGATTTAAGATAAGAATATATTTTTAAAGGTGTGTTTGTCCCCCTGGTACGGGGAGATAAAAGAATTTGTGCACACATCATGTAGCTTTTTATCTTGTCAGGAGAAACCTGGCCTGTAAAAATAAAATTCCTTTCAACTCCTCTGTCTGCCGCCATTTTTTTATACTGGTCCACCTGATCCTCATGTCCTCCCACAACAAGAAAAACAATCTCTTTCTTATCTTTTAAAACAAGCCCGGCACTTTTTATTAAAAGGTCAATACCCTGATAGGGCTCAAGAGTGCCTGCATAAAGAGCTGTTACTTTGCCCTGTAATCCATGCTTTTTCTTTATCTCTTCGGAAAAATCTTTTTCTCCGAATATCAGTTCGTAATCAACTACATTTTCTATAAGAAACGATCCCTTTTCAGGCTCAATGGAAAGCACATGATTATACAGATCAGGACAGATCGTTATTATAGAATCTGCATTGGACAGCACTAAGTTTTCAAGCCTTTCAAAAACAGAAACAAGAAAACGAGATTTGGAAAACTGGAAATTGGAAAGCTGCTGCGGCAGGCTGGAGTGCATATCATAAATATGGGGGACCCTGAATATCTTTGCAAAAAGAGTTCCCCAAAATCCTGCCTCTTCATGGGTGTGGATTAAATCATAATGCCCTGTCATAATAAATCTAAAAGAATATGCCGCAAGTACAATATCAAGGGGTACCTTTTTAATTGACGGGCCGATTTTTATTTTTTTTATTCCGGGCATTCGGGGAATCCGTATAATACGGACTCCCGGGAAATTAACCTCTTCTCCGATAGGGTAGGTTAAAAGGTCCACCTTGTAACCCATATCGGAATAAGTTTTTAACCTTCCGACCACACTAAAGGGTGTGCCTCTCGGTTCAAAAATAGGTTCAGGTGCTATCATCAATATTTTTTTACTCATTTATTTGACAGGCCGGCTTTATTTTTCACCGGCCTCCTCCGAAATTTTATTCCGTATCGGTTTTCTCCTGAATAAAATCACACTGCCCCGTACCCTGTAAGCACTACAAACACGGTACGAATAAGTATTTTAAAATCGAGCCACAGAGAGAAATTGTCTATATACTTCATATCCATTTCCATCCATCTCTCAAAATCTATCTTATTTCTGCCGCTCACCTGCCATATACATGTTAAGCCGGGTTTCATACTCAGACGCCTTCTGTGCCACACTTCATAAAGCTCAACTTCTGCAGGCAGAGGCGGCCGCGGGCCTACAAGGCTCATATCTCCTCTAAGTACATTTAAAAGCTGCGGGAGTTCATCAATACTCAGCCTGCGCATAAATCTTCCAAAAGGTGTTACTCTCGGGTCTCTCTTCATTTTAAAAACAGGGCCCTTCATCTCATTCTGTTCCTGCAGTTTTCTCTTTCTCATTTCCGCACCTACAATCATGGAACGAAATTTATAAAGCACAAATCTCCTGCCGTTCTGGCCGCATCTGATCTGTTTATAAAACACAGGCCCTTTAGAGCTCAACTTGATCACTGCTGCAGTGAAAAAAAATACAGGGGACAGAATAATCAATGATAAAGAAGAGACTGTAATATCCAAAACCCGTTTTAAAAAAAGCTGCCACTCTTCAGCAACTGTGGTTTGCAGCAATATAAGGGGTATCCCTGCAAAATCAGATAATCTGAGCCTTGCAACCTTAGGTTCAAACAGATCAACCGTAATTGCTGTTACAACCCCTTCATCTTCACAATGATGAATCGCATCTTCAACCCGATTGAGCCATAATCTCGGCACAACAAAAATAACCCTGTCAATCACAGATTCTCTTAAAATCCTCGGAATATCTCTTATTCGCCCTATTACCTCATAACCCATTACACTCGTTCCGAGCAGTTTAGGGTCATCATCAACAAGCCCGACAATCTTCAGCCCCCACTTGGCGTGATCGTGAACACTTTTAATAAATTTCTGCGCTCTCGGGCCGGTACCTACAATAAGCATATTTACAAGATTATAACCCTGGTTGAATGAGTAGTCAAGTATCCAGCGCCAAAATGCTTTTTCAAATCCCAGAAAAAAGAAAGCTGTAACTGCAAAAACTCCTACATAAAACCTGCTTGTAAGAGTCATCTTTAAAAGGAATATTCCGCTGCCCATTACTACAATGGAGAGCAGCCCCGTACGAAATACCCTCCACATTATTTCTACAAATGGCTTAGTACGAAAATTCATATAAACGCCGTCAGCAGACATAAGCCATACCCAGGCAGGAACGGATATAAGCACAAGCCAGAGATGATTTCTTAAAAAATAAAATGCACCATTCAAAGTCATGTCAGGGGCGAATGCCATTGGCCCTAAATCCATGTACTGCCTGAATCCCATGGTTATAAAAAATGCAGCTCCGAAAGCTATTATAATTGCAACAGCATCAGAAAGCTTCATTAATCTTATAAGAAAAATTTCCTTATCTCTTACCATGGGTTATTTCCCGGTCAAAGTCTTCTTAAACCACTCTGCGAACCTAACTATTCCTTCTTCTATTGGAACAGACGGATTATATCCCAATTCTTTTTTAGCTTTTGACACATCAGCATAAGTCAAATCCACATCGCCAGGCTGCATGGGAAGATACTCAATATTTGCCTTTTTACCAACAGCATTTTCAATGAGAGAAATAAGATAGCCAAGTTCAACAGTACGTGATTCTCCAAGGTTGTAAATATTATAGCCCTTGCATTTATCAAGGGAACGTACTATGCCGTCAACTATATCTGAAATAAAAGTATAATCCCTTTTTGTTGTTCCGTCTCCATAAATAGGTATCCTTTTACCTTCGCTTATAAGCCTTGTAAATTTGTGTATTGCCATGTCAGGGCGCTGTCTCGGGCCGTATACGGTAAAAAAACGCAGGCATGAGACTGATATTGAATAAATGGAGTGATAAGTATATGCAAGAAGCTCACACGCTTTTTTTGTTGCAGCATAGGGAGAAATCGGGAAATCAACATTATCTGATTCCGAAAAAGGGTGTTTTTTATTATTTCCGTAAACAGAAGAAGATGAAGCCAAAACAAATTTATTTACATTATATCGCACACTTGCATCAAGCAGAGTAACAGTACCTTCAATATTTACTTTCTGATAAAGCTTTGGATTCTCAATAGAAGGCCTGACACCCGCCCTCGCAGCAAGATGAATTACCGAATCAAACTTATGTTTGTTAAAAATATCTTCAATAAAAGAAACATCACAAATATCACCTTCTTCAAGAAGATAATTTCCGCTGCCCATAGCGTTTTTAATGTTGTGCCGTTTTATTAAAGGATCGTAATAATTATTGAAATTGTCAATGCATACAACAAAATGCCCTTCTTTAAGAAGATACTCTGTTAAATGCGATCCAATAAACCCTGCACCTCCGGTGACAAGAATTTTCATTAATCGGCCTCTTTAATATCTGTAATAACTGTATCCTTCATGAGCCACATCAACACCTGCACAATTTAATATTGCTCCCACTATTGTTGTTTCTACGGTTTCGAACAGCTCTAATTTTCTTTTTATATTTTCCTTATTCGTCATTCCAGACCTTATAAGTACGGCCACTCCGTCAACAAGAGTACCGATTATAACCGCGTCTGTAGCAGCCATCAGCGGGGGGGTGTCAAAAATGATAAAATCAAAATCTTTTGATACCTCTTCGATAAAATCTTTCATCTGCTGGGATCCTAATAATTCCGAAGGATTAGGGATAAGCGTTCCGCATGTAATAAGTGAAAGATTAGGTATGTACGTCTCATGCATAACATTTGACAGAGTTGCAATCCCAGTAAGATAGTTTGTCAATCCGGGTTTTTTTGAACAGTCGAAAGTGTTATGAAGCACGCCGCGCCTTAAATCAGCATCAATTAAAAGTGTTTTTGATTTCTGTTGTGCTGTTGTAATTGCAAGATTGGCCGCTGTAAAAGACTTACCCTCCCCTGGTGCTGCACTGCCTATAACGAGGCTCTTAATTCTACCGAATTTTTTAGAATAAAACAAACTTGTACGAAGGCTCCTGTATGCCTCCCCAACCGGCGTGGGTGAATAATCATGCGTAACTATCTGGGAGCTGATACTCTTTGCCTTTTCGTCATCGGGCAGCTGAAAATCTTTAAATTTAACTGTAGGTATAACACCCAATATAGACAAATTCAGATAACGTTTTACATCTTCAGGGTATTTAATGCTTTTGTCGAGAATCTCCTTTGTCAAGACTATTCCGATACCAAGAAAGAACCCGAGCAGAACACCGATTATTGCTTTAAGCTTTTTACTTCCTGTTATCGGGGCTGTAGGAGGCACAGCCGGGTCAAGAACAGAAACCTGTTCGGAAACACTTACAGCAGAGATCTGAGCCTCTTTATACCTTTTATAAACCATATTGTAAAGTTCTTCATTTGTATTTCTTTCCCGTGTAAGTTTTATTAATTCTATCTCTTCAGCAGGAAGTGATTCCAACAGACTCTTCAGCTTCTGAATATTTGCATTCATCTCCTTATTTTGCCGGTCCAGATCTTTAACCTTTTTTTCCGCAAGTTCATAAATCCGGTTCTCAAGATTTGATATACGGCCGCTTATTTCAATAACATAGGGATTCTGTACCGGAGCACCGTTTTTTATCAGTTCACCTCTCGCTCTGTCAGAATCTAGAAGCTGCTGGTTTATCATTGACATTGCCGGATCATTCTGGAATACCGGAAGCTGAGGTATCTGTCTGTAAACATAACGTGCTGAGACACCGGTTGTAATATCAGTAACATTCGGATCAAGCTTTTGCAAAAGCATCTCAAGCTCTCTTTTAGCCAGGTTATTTTGTTTTATTTTAACAGCAAGATCGTTAAGTGTGCTTACAGTATTTTCATTCTGTTTTGTAAGGCTTATCGGGTGCTGTATTCTAAACCGTTTTAAAGTATAATCGGATTTGTTTAACTCTGCTTTAGCCACCTTCAGCTCTTTTTTAAGGTGGCTGCTGATAAGTGTTGACTCCTCCCTGTTCATTGCCATACTTTTTTCAACAAAAATATTTGCCAGCCTGTTAACAGTCTGGCTTACAAGTACAGGATTAGTATCACGTAATATAATTTTCATTACATTGCCTGACCTGCTGTTTATTATCTTTTCTCTTGATCTTAAATTATTAACTGTGGACTGAAACGGATTTATATAAAAATGAATAACTGACCTCCTGCCCACTATATCCTCTTTCAGTGAAAATCTTAACCCGTTATAAAATACCGTATCCTGAATAAAAGATGAGGCATGCAGGCTGTCAAGCCGAACTCCATTGTAATAGAAAGAACAATATCCGGAAGGATAAAAAATTAATTTATAATCTCCGGGGACAGGCCTCCTTGTTGTTGAAAAATGGGAAAAGACTTCATGCCGTTTTAAAGGTGCCAGATGGTCTGATTTTTCCATCTTTAAAGTAAGCCCTAAATCCGCTGTTACTTCCTCTGCAAACCTCCTGCTTTTAAGTCTTAAAATTCTATTGTCTATTTTAGTAGAAGAAATATTTTTTACATTATCAAAAGTTATCAAAGCTGTAGTTTCATAAAGAGGCGGCTGCTTTTTTACATAGATAAGCCATGGCACGGATACCAATATTGTAACAAGGCCTATAAACCACCATCCCTTTACAAGAGCCGAAATATATCTTTTTAGATCTACACCACCCTGCTCAGCCTGCTGTTCTTCAAAAAAATCTTCCATAAAAACTGTCTCCATTCAGTACAAACATAATATTAACAGGAATCAACATTTTAATAATTTCTGGATTTTAACCTTAAATACAACAGCAGTACCGATGCTGCCAAATTTATAATACCAACTAAAAATGCTATACTAAGCTCATTCTTCCTTGGTGCAATAATCTGATCTCCGGATTCAATACCAACCTCTTCAAGAGAAATCCCTGCCTCAAAACTTTCAAGAAGTTTTTTAATAACAACCTTCCCCCCCCTCTCAGCTCTTAAACCCTCAAGATTGCAGTTGCTTGTCGGGCCTCCTGCCAAAGCAACAACATCCCACAAAGAACTTGAAGGGTCAACTCTGTACGCTCCAGGCCTGTTAAAAGCACCCTGAAGAGTAAGGCGTATTAACGGCCTGATACTGACATAAGGATGGTTCAATTGAGAGGAGTATTTATCAATCAGAATCTGTTCAAGTTCATAAACAGTAAGCCCCTTAATCCTTACCTGTCCGATAAGTGGCATGATTATATTGCCGTCTGGTTTAATCGTATAATCTCCGCTGATATCTCTGTTCTGTTTTTGCCCCTGGAAAAGTTCCCATATTTGAATTCGGACTGCATCGCCTGGCTGAAAAATTGTCAATGATCGGGCAGAATTCCTCCACTGTGAACTCCTCTCCGCCTGTGCAAACAGAGCACTTGCATTTATAAACAATAGTACACCTATTATCAGCATAACTCTTTTAATAACAAGGCTGTTACATGTCTTAAATTTCATATTCATCAATCTATCCTTTCTATCCACAATCCAAACTTTTTCTAAATAAGAATAAAATTGCAAATAACATACCATCATTACAATCTTGACAATTTGTTCATAAAAAAGCATCCGCTCTGCGGATGCTGATAAAACTATCAATACATATTGCTTCTACCTTGAACGATAGAAGCGGTAACGTTTCTCCTTCGTTTCCAGATTTAAATTTTTAAGTATGGAACGGAGTTTAAACAGTCCAATCCTGATATTGCTGTATTTCCCTGATCTGAGCGTATCTCTGATATGCCAAATACTTGCCAATGGCTGCTCAACAACAATCTCTTTTATTTTTTGTTCCAGGGGAGAATCACTATTCATATCATGAAAACCAGCACCCTGCTTTGAAGATTGTTCCGCAAAATCCAAATCTTCCGAATGCCTCTTTTGAAGTCTGCTCAACAGATCCTTTTCAGTTGCAATAACAGGTTCACCTGCTTCTGAAATATCTATCCCGCGAATAATATCAAACTCATCAACCGCTTCTTCAACTGTCTCATACGAATTGAGAATCTTGTTAAATTCAAGCATTTCAAAAACTTCAAACACCTCGGGCATCATTTGTGCAACTTTTAAATCTCCGCCATTTTGACGGATATTTTTAATCTCTCCCACAAAGACACCCCATCCTGCACTGCTGATATATGACACATTGCTTAAATCAGAAACAATAAGATAACGATTCTTGTCGTACAATGACTGGAATACTCCGGCAAGTTCCTGACATGTTGCAGTATCCACACAACCTTTGATTTCCATTAATGCTATATCAAGACGCGAGCCGACAAAAGAGACTGAAACTTCAATACCCTGAGCTTCCATCATATCAAAACTCTCCTTGCCGGTGCAAAATAATATTAAACTTATTGCTTTTCATTAACACACTTTTCATACAGCGATACATATCTTGTTGCAGCAATCTCCCATGAGCTGTTTCTCTGCATACACCTCTTTTGTATATTTTTCCATTCTTCTTTATTTGCCCAAAATTTCAAAGCACTGTTTATCCCTTTTAAAAGGCCTGTAGCACTGTACTTTTCAAAAGTAAAACCTGTTCCTTCACCTTTCTTGTTAGTTACAGGAATAATCGTATCAACAAGGCCTCCTGTTAACCTTACAATCGGTACTGTTCCGTAGCGCATACAATAGAGCTGGGTAAAACCGCACGGTTCATAAAGAGAAGGTATAAGCACCATATCCGACCCTGCAACAACAAGATGCAATTTATCCTTTGCAAAAGAGTTAATAAACCTGATACGGCCTTTCCATTTTTTCTCAGCCTTTGTAAAAAACGTTTCAAACTCCTGAGTACCGCTTCCCATAACAATAAGGCCTATCGGATTCTTCATTAACTTTTCAAGACTTTCTTTTACAAGATCAATCCCTTTTCTGCTTTCGAGTTCAGTAATCATACAAACAACAGGACTTTCAATGCCTGTTTTTAAGGATAGCTCTTCTCTCAAAGCTTTTCTGTTTTCCTCCCTGCCTTCAATCTCCTCAGAGGAAAAAGCAGAAGAAATCAATGAATCATTTTGCGGATTCCACTCAGTATAATCTATCCCGTTAACAGCGCTGGCGAAATGACCTTTTCTCTCTTTAACAACATCATAAACTTTTTTAACAGAATCACACCCGTTTAAAACATCCTTGAGATACGTATCACTTAATGTATTGATAAAATCCGCATGAGCTACGCCTCCACGAAGGAAACTGCAATCTCCTTTTAAATTGAGTGAACTATTTTCAAAGCTGAAATTATTATCAGAAGACAGAAATTCCGCACATGATTTATCAAAAACACCCGACTCGGCAAAATCATAAACAGTAAATAGCGTTGAACACTTGTCAAAAAACGGATTTGTATTATAAATTGTCTTTAAAAACCAGGGGATCAACCCTGCCTGCCATCCATGGCAGTGAATCACATCAGGCTGCCATTGAAGCCTGATAAGGGTCTCAAGCACACTCTTGGAAAACAGAATAAATCTCTTTGCATTGTCCTTAAAAGGTACACCGCTTTTATGGTCTTTATAAAGTCCGATACGTGCGAAAAACGGTTTATAATCAATAAAGTATACTTGTATTTTGGAATTCGGCAAAAATGAAGATTTTACATTAATCGTTACCTTCTCTCCACCAAGAGGTATTTCAATATCCTGCAGACGTATTACATCCCTCAAAATGTAACGTCTTTCATCAATAACTCTGTACTGGGGAGTAATCAGCCGGATATCATGCCCGAGATCCTTTAATTCTTTGGGGATAGAACCTCCGAGATCACTGAGTTCTCCGGTTCGGGTAAACGGACTAATCTCCGGTAAAGCCATTAATATTTTATATTTTCTACTCATATCCAACCCCTCTTCAGGTTGTAAGATCTTCTTTTATGTCCCCGGCAATTAGCCTGATAAGGAGATCAATAAGACTGAACCGGAAATTTATTTAATCTGAGCAATAAATCTCTGAGCAACACTTACATATTCGCTTGTAGGATAGTTATCTATTAATTTCTGGAACTCTTCTTTGGCCTTTGCTTTATTATTCAGCCTGAGTTGACACAAGCCTAATTTCAACTGCGCATCATCATCTTTATTTGAGTTTGAAAAAGAAAAAACTTTCTCAAATGAGAGTGCGGCTTCTTCATACTTTCCCAAACCATAATAGCATTCGCCTATCCAATACTGGCAATTATCAGAAAGTGAATTATAACTTCCCGAGTCAAGCAGGTTTTCAAATTTCTGTATTGCATCCATAAAATGCCTGCTCCTGTAAGTCTGCAAAGCTTCCTGATACCTGTCAGCAAAAGAGCGGCCCTTCCATGATACGGGTGTTGTTTTATCAGCAGTCGCAGAATTCAAGTTTGAAATAGACTTTTCCTGTGTGTTCACTATATTCTGCAGCTTATTTTTCTCAGCTTCAGTACTCTTATTTTCAGCTTCAAGTGTGTTTAATTTCTGCTGCAGGTTAGCAGCACCGGTATCAGACTTGACTGCTTTACTGTCTCCTTTTTCCCCGACTCCCAAAAGCCGGAGCACGTCATCTTCGCCTAAAGTCTCATTGCTCTTTTTCTGCGTGTCCTCTTCAACAAGGCCTAATAGTTCATCGATATTTGCCGAATCACCTGAAACCGCTTCTTCCCTTCTGTTTTTGCTCGTTGATGCACAACCGGCAAAAATCAAAAAAGAAAGCAAAAAAACAGCTACAAGGAAACAAAGAATAAATCTGTCCCTATTCATAAGGTGCCCCTCTTTTTAAGAATTATTCTTGAATAATAAATTTACTGAAAATAATTAAAAAAATCAAGCATTTTAATAATTGTTATCACAATAACTTATCCGGCCTCCTTAAAATTATTTTAAATCCCGTCTGCGCTTCACAGTACACATTAACCGATTTTCGTTCTAATAGATAAATCTTTTTACAGAAATATTGGATACCAGCCCCATAAGTATAAAAAGCATAACAAGGGACGAACCTCCGTAGCTTAAAAAAGGCAGTGCCATACCTGTAACCGGAAACAGGCCTACTGCCATACCGCTGTTTATCACTATCTGTGAAACAATCAAACCGAAAACACCTGCAGAAACAAGGCTGTCAAAATCATCCCTTGCAAGGCGTGCAACAGATATTAACGATGCAAGTAAAAGGAAATAGAAAATAAAAACAACTGTTATACCCAAAAATCCAAATTCTTCACCGAGAAGTGAAATAATAAAATCAGTATGTTGCTCAGGAAGGAACCTTAGCTGTGATTGAGAACCGTGCAGGAAGCCTTTGCCCAAAAACCCTCCTGACCCGATTGCAACCTTTGACTGGATTACCTGATATGCTGATCCGTGTGGGTCAGATTTTATTCCGAGAAATATTAATATCCGTTCCTGCTGGTAAGCTGCAAGTTTTGACCAGAAAAATCCGGAAAAAACTCCTGCAACTCCACAGAAAACAGAATACAAAGATGCAGCCCACCATTTTTTCAGCCATACAAAGGCCCAGACTGTTATTCCCGCAGCAACAATAATAAATGCAGGCAGATAAAATCCTGATAAGAGAACTGCAAAAGGTGCAACAAGTAAAAATATCCAGTTCAGAGAAATTCCCGCCCAAACTGCCATAACCGCCCAGATAAAAAGGAAAAGTATTGCAGTGCCCATATCAGGTTCTTCTGCAATCAGGAGAAAATACGGAACTACAATCAAAAGGCTCACAAACATTCTTTTCCACTCCGGTGTTCTTGCGGAATCAGAGAAATAGCGGGATAAACACAGGATAACGGAAATCTTAGCAAACTCCGAAGGCTGAAATTGTATTCCTCCGAAACTTATCCATCTCGACACACTGCCTCTTCCCACAAAAAGTACCAATATGATAAGGAGGAATGCAAACCCATAAAAGATATATGCTGTTTCATAAACTATTGATATTTTTATTTTTGCACTTAAAATCCCTGCAATAACAGCAGGCACAAGCCAGATAATCTGCCTGCCTACAGGGCTTTTAAAAAAGGGCAGATTAAGAGACGATGAAGCACTGTATATAAGAATAAGTCCGCAAAAACTCAAAAAAATAGTAAAAACAGCTATCCCCGGGTCAATCTTCAGCCCCTCTTTTTGCGAATACTCAGTACCGGTCATAAGAAAAATCCTCTGAATATTTTACCTGCAACAGGAGCTGCCACACTGCCGCCTGAACCTCCGTTCTCAATAACAACCACAACAACTATTTTGGGATTTTTTAACGGCCCGAAACCTGCAAACCATGCATGAGGTTCTCCTGCGGGATTTTGTGCTGTCCCTGTTTTACCGCATATTGAAATCCCTTTGATTCCCGCTGCACGTGCAGTCCCTTTCGGAAAATTTACAGCTCTTCTCATTCCTTCTCTGATTACACTGAAAACCTTTCCAAAATTTTCAATAGGAGCATTGAACTCCGGTTTTTTAATTTCCCATGATCTTCTATTAATTCCCTGCTGAGCTTTTACCAGGCGGGGCACAGGCCTTTTCCCATCCATTGCAATTGCAGTAACTACTGATGCCATTTGCAGGGGAGTAACAAGAAGATCCCCCTGCCCTACCGCAAGATTTGCAATCATACCCCTTGTCCATCCGCGTATTCCGTATTTTTTGTCAAGATACAAACTGTCCGGCACCAACCCCGCTTTTTCTCCGGGCAGATCTACTCCGGTTTTCATTCCGAGGCCGAATATAGAGCACATGTTAACGATTCCTGAAAGCCCCAGGTCAAGGCCTGTACGGTAAAAATAGACATTACAGGATTGAGCAATTGCCTGATAAAGATCTATATTTCCGTGGCCCTCCTCTTTCCAGCATTTATACTCCTTCCTGCCGAGCCTAAATGAGCCATTACAGACATTCATTGATTCAGGATATCTGATACATGCTTTTAATGCTGCCGATGCAACTACCAGTTTAAAAACAGATCCCGGGGGAAGCTGGGCCTGGATTGACCTGTCAAGAAGAGGCTTAGAAGGATTTATCATTAGTGAATTCCAAATCTTGCGGGAAACTCCGCCTGAGAAATTATCCGGCTTAAAATCAGGGCTGCTTGCCATTGCAAAAATCTCGCCTGTAGACGGATCCATGACAATTATTGATCCTGTTTTATGCAGAATAAGCTTTTCTGCCAGTTTCTGAAGCCCAATATCAAGTGTCAATATAATGCTTCTGCCCGGTACAGGTTTTATATCGCGCTTTCCCCCGAAATCTCCCTTCTCAACACCAAAAGCATCAACTTCACGATATAGATACCCTCTCCTGCCCTTTAGCACTATGTCGTACTCTTTTTCCACCCCTGACTTGCCTGTTATGTCACCGGGTTTGTAAGTTCGCCTGTTTCTTTTTAAAAGCTCATCTTCTGTTATCTCACCGAGAAAACCCAGGACATGACACGCCTTAATTCCCGAAGGATAAGATCTGACAGGTTCGGCCTGATAGAAAAACCCCGGCAGTTCAATGCGATGCTCTTCCATATTTGTCAGTTGGGTAAAGTCAAGATTTGATTTGAGCCTTACAGGCACAAAAGGGCCGCTCTTCTGCAAATTGATCTTCTTTTCAATCTGTACCTGAGAAACAGGCAGAACCTTCCCTATATCAATTTTGTATTCAGTCCTGTGATACTCAAAAGGTATGACAAAAAGAGAGTAACTGGGCCTGTTTTCTACAATAACAGAACTGTTCCTGTCAAAAATTATTCCGCGCGGTGCTTTCAGAGGTATCTGCCTGACACTGTTCATGTCAGAACGTTTTTTATAAAATGATGATGAAAAAATCTGTATCTGGAAAAAACGAAAATATATAATTAAAAATACGCCCGCTAAAACCGCAAAAAAAATATCTGCTCTTCTTCTGTGTATGGATTCTGAATCTACCACGCTTCAACTCTTTTGCCTGTTTGCTGCATCCATATATCAATAATAAATCCAGCCCCGAGTGTTACTAAAAATGCAGAAAATGAATACCTTAAAAAAAGATCAAAAAATCCCAGGCCGTTTCCCAAAAAAGAAAGCATGCCAAGTACCAAAAAATGGATAAACAAAGGTACGGAAAATCCTATGATACGCACCAGATTATGTTCACCGGAAAGCGATGAGTATAAAAAAACAGAAAAATAACACGCCAAGCCTTTTGACAAAGCAAAAATCCCCGGAACCGAACCGGCAACCAAATCCTGGAAAAGGCCTGCAATAAATCCAATAATTACCGCATTAATAATTTTTTCTCCTGCAGATCGAAAGACCAGAAAGATTAAAAGAAAATCAGGAAACAGGAAATTAAGGGACGTTAATCTTGCTCCTGCAGTCTGAAAATAGAGGAGCACGAAAATAACAGATGAAACCTTTAAGGCTCTTTTCATCTCTGTTTTTCTTTCTCATTCAGCACAACAAATACTATTCCCAAATTTTGAAAATTTACACTTGAACGGAGAAATACATTCTTAAACATTGCCCCCTGATCCTGAATTACCCTGGATACTCTTCCGATTAACAACCCCCCCGGGAAAATAGAACTGACTCCTGATGTAACAACAATATCTCCGAATTTTACGCTGCTTCTGTAAAGTACTCCTTCCATTTTAAACACATCTCCGTGTATCCATCTCACAATTCCCCTGTCACCTGTTTTCATTACTCTTGCACTGATTCTTGCCTCAGGATTCGTAAGAAGCTGCACTCTTGACCAGTCATGGCCGGATTCAACTATCCTGCCGACAACTCCCTGAGGCACAATAATCGCCTCATCTTCCACGCACCCGCTGTTCGATCCCGTATTGATATCCGCATAACCGGGGATACCGCTCATATCCATCTCTGTGACATCAGCAGCTATAACATTATACGGCAGATGTTCTTTTAACTTCAGCAGGCTTCGAAGCCTTTTATTCTCTTCCGAGAAAAAAATATACTGCTGATTCAGCGCTGCAAGCTCTGTTAGTTTTAATACAAGCCTGCGGTTTTCTTTTTCCGAAGAAAACAGCCTGTTGATTCTGAATGCGCTATATTCAAAAACAGCAGTGTACCTGCTTGCTGCACCCCGTAAATAAATAAAGCATTTTGTTTTATTCAACAGGATAAAAATTAGGGAAAAAATTATAAACAGGAAGAGAACTATACCGGATCTATGATTATTCCAAAGATTATATATAAGTTTTTTTCTGTTTCTTTTCACAATCTATCTTCTGACTTTCAAATTCAGGACTCTTTGAAATCTGCTGATATCTTCCATTACAACACCGCACCCCTCCACAACAGCTGTCAGAGGCCTTTCACTAAGGCTTACAGGAAGATTTGTATCCTGACGAAGCCTCAGGTCAAGGCCTTTAAGCATACTGCCTCCTCCTGTCATGATAATCCCCCTGTCAAGAATATCAGAAGAAAGCTCCGGTGGAGTTTTTTCAAGGCAGAGCATCACAGAATCAATAATCGCCTGCACAGGCTCTTCAAGTACATCTTGTATTTCCGCAGCCCTCACTTCAACAGTTCTCGGAATACCGCTTATTATATCTCTGCCCCTTACCTGCACCACTCTTTCATCTTTCACCGGCCTGACAGATCCGTAATCAATCTTTACTTTTTCTGCCATAACTTCTCCTATGAGGAGCTTGTATCTCTTTTTAAAATACTGGATTATGACTTCATTCATCTCATCGCCTGCAATACGAACAGAAATTTTTGATACAACTCCGGAAAGAGATATAACGGCAATTTCAGTTGTACCTCCTCCGATATCAACAACCATGCTGCCTACAGGTTCATCAATAGGCAAATTTACACCAAGTGCAGCTGCCATCGGCTCCTCAAGAAGATATACCGCTCTTGCACCTGCCTTTTCTCCCGAGTCACGGACTGCCCGTCTTTCAACCGCTGTAATTCCTGACGGTATGGAAATTACCATTCTGTGAAGTGCAAACTTTTTAAGACGTATTTTTTGTATGAACCTGCGGATCATCATTTCCGCAAGATCAAAATCTGCAATTACTCCGTCTTTCATAGGCCTGACAGTCATTATTGAATCAGGAGTCTTCCCCCACATTACTTTGGCTTCGTTCCCGACTGCAACAATATGATAATCATCCCTGCGAACAGCTATCATAGAAGGCTCATTAAGCAGCAGCCCCTTGCCTTTGAGGTATATTAAAGTGTTAGCTGTACCAAGATCAATGGCAAGATCACCGCCGAATAAATTACCGAACCAAAATGCCATAATTTTTAGCCTCTCTTAATGCCTGAAATGCCTGATTCCGGTAAATGCCATCGCAATATCAAGCTCATTACATGCATCTATTGAATCCTGGTCTCTTTTGGATCCGCCTGGCTGAATTATGTATCTCACACCTTCTTTGCCTGCGGTTCTAACCGTATCATCAAACGGGAAGAATGCATCTGAAGCAAGCACCATTTCTTCGACAGATTTGATATAGAACTCTTCAAAAGATATTGACGGCTGTAAAACATCATACTCTATTTGAAGATTCTCACGCACTTTGGTAAGGGATAATTTTCTCAGAGCATCAACTCTGTTCGGCTGGCCTGCACCCATTCCGAAAACCTGGAATGATCCCGGGCTGTATTCTCTCGCAAGAACAATTGCGTTGGATTTTGTGTGCTTGACAGCAATGTATGAAAATTTTGCCAGCTGCTTTTTGTCATCCTCAAAAACCCTGTTTGTTTTCTGGAGGAAATCCTGCCAAACTATACTATCTCTATCCATCACCAGAAGGCCGCCTGTTATTTTTTTAAATGTTTCTCTGTCAGCAGTTCCTGTGTTAAACGGCCCTGTTTTCAGGAGCCTTATATTCTTTGTTTTAGTAAGGATTTCAAGTGCTTCATCATTAAAATCCGGAGCTGCTATTACTTCGACGAATTTCGACGGCACTTTTTGAGGCACAAGTTTGTCACCGTTAACTATATAACTTATGTGTTCTTCGTTTTTGCCTCTTAAAAAACTTGCAAAATCCTTATCCACTGTTCGATTGCAGCTTATTACAGATCCGAAAGCAGAAACGGGATCTCCAGCCCATGCCCTTTCCAGAGCTTCCCTTGGAGTTTTTCCTGTTGCAAGCCCGCATGGATTTGTATGTTTTATAACAGCAACTGCTGTCTCGTCAAACTCCTTTACAACCTCAAGAGCAGCATTTGCATCAACATAGTTATTAAAGGACATCTCCTTGCCGTGGATAACTTCGGATTTTGCAACTGAAATTTCTTCTGAGTTCTCATCAACATAAAACATGGCTTTCTGGTGGCTGTTTTCGCCGTATCTGAGAGTCTTGCCCCTGCCGAACCGGAAATACGCTCTCTCTTCATTCAGAAGTTTTTCGGATAATGTTTTATCAATTAAAGCATCATATTCAGCAGTCCTCCTAAAAGCTTTTACTGCAAGTTCTGCTCTTACTGTGTCAGGTACTTCACCGGATTCAGTTATATATTCTGCAACTCTGCTGTAATCCGAAGGGTCAGTAACAACTGTGACGTATTTAAAATTTTTTGCAGCGCTCCTAATTAAGGTAGGGCCTCCGATATCAATCTCTTCTATTAGCTCTGCTACGGACGGATCCTGTTTTTGCGCTGTTTTTTCAAAAGGATAGAGATTCACTACAACGAGGTCTATCCATTTTATCCCGTTTTTGTCCGCCTGGCTCTTGTGCTCGCTGTTATCCCTTATGCCGAGTATTCCGCCGTGTATCATTGGGTGCAGAGTCTTTACTCTTCCGTTCATCATTTCCGGAAACTTTGTTACATCACTAACAACAAGAATCGGTATACCGCTTTTTTCAAGGACAGATGCAGTACCTCCTGTGGAAATAATCTCAATACCGCATTCAGATAAAGTTCTGCAGAACGGCACAATTCCGTCTTTGTCTGAAACGCTGACAATAGCCCTTTTTATTTTTACCACTGATTCCTCCAATTTTAAAACCATACTCCTTATCGGATGTCATTCAATACTGAAAAATACGACCTGATTCCGGCCGGTTTAGTCAAAAATATGAATAGAAATTTAAAAATGCAAACGGAGTGCCACAAAGATTTCAAAAAACCGCAAAAAACAGCAGTGCTGCAGCTATTGTCCCGCTTTATGGAAATCTCAGGGAGTGTTTTCTATAGCTTCTAATATTCACCAGGCTTATGATAAACTGCGTTGCATCGATACCTCAGAGGCCCCCTGGTTCCCAAACTCCAGTTTGGGAACCTATATTTCGAAAGAAACTCTGTTTCTTTAACACTAGCATAAGTGATTAATAATGAGAGATAGGTATAAAATTTATGAATTAGAATCACTTCAATTCTGTATTGAGAATAAAGCACTCCACCTGTATGCTTATGTAATTCTGGATAATCATTTTCATATTATTGCTTCTTTTCCTCATCTCTCATCGACCATTGCATCATTAAGGAAATATACAACTAAAGAAATTATTGAACAGCTAAGGGAAGATAAAAAATCATGGTTGTTGAATCAGTTGAAATTTTATAAAAAGAAACATAATAAAGACAGTCTATATCAGGTATGGCAAGAGGGTACTCATCCTGAGTTAATTCAAACTGAGAAGATGTTATTTCAAAAGATCGACTATCCATTATAATCCTGTATTGCGGGGGTATGTTGATATGCCGGAACACTGGCGGTATAGTTCAGCTCGTAACTATTCAAATGATGACAATACGATTATTGAAGTGGATTTTTTACATTGAGGAAATATTTAGTGAAACGGAGTTTCACATTAAAAGAACGCTCCCAAACAGGAGTTTGGGAACGAGATTGAAAAATCTCCGCCACAACGCTTCTTCAGGGAGTCATTCCCGTCCCGATTTTTTTAAGAAAAAATATAATAATAAGAATCGGGAGAGTTTTTGCCTTTCATAGAGTTTTTTGACATTTTCAGGAAATTTTCAGATGCCGGATAAAAAGAAAGTTTTGCATTATGTTCTATAACTTATTAAATTGGCTCTTCCGGGTTTTCTATGGATACAGGCTTAATTTACCACAATAAAAAAGAATAGAAATTCTATAATTTTTAAAGGTTCTAAACCCACGAGCAGTTGCTTTAA
>JAGGVB010000066.1 GCA_021158245.1 bacterium
TATCCGAATCCTTTTAATCAAAGTACAACAATCAAGTATTTTATCCCGTCAGGAAAGATAATAAAAGAACCTGCCAGCCTTAAAATATATAATATTCTTGGTCAAGAATTGACCGTTATTGAAAATTTAGATATATTGCCAGGTGTCCATGTTTTGCATTTTAACAGCAGAAATCTGGGAAGTGGTGTATATTTTTACTCGTTTGTCTTGGATGATTTGGTTTTAATAAAAAAGTTTATTGTAATGGATTAGAAAAAATATAGAAATATTTAGAGATAAAAATTATTACAAATAATTTTGTTATATAAACTCTTTTCAGTTTACTTTATATGCGAAGAAAACCTAATTTTTAATTAAGCGTAAACTGTCAATATTTTGATAGCGTTTGACATGGGTATGAACCGCCAATTGCATAAGCAATTAACCATATTTTGAAGAATAAAATTAACAGATTTATTACTTGAAATATTAGACCTTCCTTTTAAAAATTACAGTATTTACAGTACACTTCAATGTTTCCAAATTATCTAAAATTTTTCTTGACATTTTAAAATTTTAAATTATATTATAGCTACTGTTGGCACTCAATCTATCTGAGTGCTAAAAAAATATCTTAACTGTTTGATTTTACAGTTGGATATATGCAAAATCAAAAGTGGCTGGGTTGAGCCATTATATTTGTAAAATTTATGGAAAACGGACAAAAAAACAGGAGGTAATTGAATGAACATTAAGCCGTTATCCGATCGCTTGGTTGTAAAACCTTCCTCTGCAGAAGATAAAGTGCAGGGTGGAATAATTATTCCTGATACTGCAAAGGAAAAACCCCAGAGGGGCGAAGTTGTTGCAGTTGGCCCGGGAAAAGTTGCTGACTCCGGTAAAGCAATTCCCCTGTCAGTAAAAAAAGGGGATACAGTACTTTACGGTAAGTATTCCGGTACTGAAATTACTATTGATAATGAGGAGTATCTTATTGTTCGTGAGAGTGATATTCTTGCAATAGTATAGTAAAATGAGAGTTATTTAATTTAAAGGAGGTTATATAGTAATGGCAAAGATGATTGAATATGGCTCTGATGCCAGGCAAGCTCTGAAAAGCGGAGTTGATCAGCTGGCAGAGGCAGTAAAAGTTACTCTCGGCCCCAAAGGCCGTAATGTTGTTATTGAGAAGAAGTTCGGATCCCAGACAGTGACAAAGGATGGCGTCACCGTTGCAAAAGAGGTTGAGCTTGAAGATCCTCTTGAAAATCTCGGAGCACAGATGGTTAAAGAAGTTGCTTCAAAAACCAGTGATATTGCAGGAGACGGAACTACAACAGCAACTGTACTCGCACAGAGAATTTTCGGTGAAGGAATGCGCAATGTAACAGCAGGCGCAAATCCTATGGAGCTTAAAAGAGGCGTTGATGAGAGTGTCCGTGCTGTTGTCGGATATATAGGACAAATCAGTAAAGAGATTACAGGAAGAAAAGAGATCGCACAGGTTGCTGCAATTTCTGCAAATAATGACAAAATAATTGGTGAATTGATTGCAGATGCAATGGAAAAAGTCGGCAAAGACGGTGTAATTACAGTTGAAGAAGCAAAGACAATTGAAACAACAATGGATGTTGTAGAGGGTATGCAGTTTGACCGCGGCTATCTTTCACCCTACTTTGTAACAGATGCCGAGAATATGGAAGCAGTACTTGAAAATCCTGCTATTCTGATTCACGATAAAAAGATCAGTGCAATGAAAGACCTGCTTCCCGTCCTTGAGAAGGTCGCACAAATGGGAAGATCTCTTTTGATTATTGCCGAAGACATTGAAGGCGAAGCGCTTGCAACTCTCGTAGTAAACAAACTTAAGGGAACTCTGAAAGTTGCTGCTGTCAAGGCTCCTGGTTTTGGTGACCGCAGAAAGGCGATGCTTGAAGACATAGCAATTCTGACAGGCGGCCAGGTGATTTCCGAAGAGACAGGATTCAAACTTGAGAATGCAACAACAGAGGATCTCGGAACTGCAAAGCGTGTAAAAATTGATAAAGATAATACAACGATTGTTGAAGGTGCCGGTGATACCAAAGATATTCAGGCACGTATTTCTCAGATCAAAAAGCAGATTGAGGCAACAACATCTGATTATGACAGAGAAAAACTTCAGGAGAGGCTTGCAAAGCTTTCCGGCGGAGTTGCAGTACTTAATGTCGGCGCAGCTACAGAGGTTGAACTTAAAGAGAAAAAGGCCCGTGTTGAAGATGCTCTTCATGCAACCCGTGCTGCAGTTGAAGAAGGTGTTGTACCCGGAGGCGGACTTGCATTGCTGCGTTCAATCCCTGCTCTTGACAAACTGAAGCTTAAAGGTGACCAAAAGATCGGAATGGAAATTATAAGAAGAGCTCTTGAAGAGCCGGTTCGTCAGATCGCTAATAATGCAGGGCTTGAGGGTTCTGTTATTGTTGAGAAACTGAAGAATGAAGAGGGCAACATGGGGTTCAATGCGCTTACAGAGAAGTATGAAGACCTTATGGCGACAGGCGTGATTGATCCTAAAAAAGTTGTAAGGATTGCTCTTGAAAATGCAGCAAGCGTTGCAAGCCTTATGCTTACAACAGAGGCTGTGATTGTTGAAAAGCCGGAGGAAAACAAGGCACCTGAGATGCCTGCAATGCCTCCCGGCGGAATGTATTAAAAATTATAGTATTTCTGATAAAAAAAGCTTCCGGCAGTATCTGCCGGAAGCTTTTTACTTTGCAAAGATGAGAATTTGAGGCCTTTTCACAATACAAAAAAATAAAATTTACAAAATTTCGAAAAAAGCAGGGTTAAGATATTTTAATGATGGTAATTATTCCTTTCTAAGTATATCATAATACAAGCTAACAGGCTATAAAATCAGAACATAAGGAGTATTATATATAAATTAAGATTGTGATTTATTCAGATATTACTCTTAATTTTGTCTCTTGATTTTCCATAGCCACTTTCGTAAATTACAATGCTTGGTTGTGAGAGCTAATCCATTTTTGGAGGTAGTTTATGTTTATTGAAGAAGCTGAACGACTTTATTCGTCTAATCTTGAAGGGATGAAAAAATCCGTAATCAGGGAGCTGTTAAAACTTACCCAAAATCCTGCAATTATTTCATTTGCCGGAGGCTTGCCGTCTCCCCTTACTTTTCCTGTTGAAGAGATTGCGGATCTTGCAAAAGATGTTGTTTTAAAAGAAGGGAAATGGGCTCTCCAGTATGGAGCAACAGAAGGTATCCCTAAATTCAGAGACGAAATTATAAAATTTTTGAAAAGCGACAATGTATCTGCAGCACAGGAAAACATTCTGGTGACAACTGCATCACAGCAGGGATTAGATCTTGTAGGAAGGGTTTTTATTAATCCGGGAGACCATATAATCCTGGCGTGTCCATCCTATGTGGGCGCTATAAGTGCGTTTAGAGGATATTCGGTTAATTTTGAATGCGTTAATCTTGATGATGACGGTATTATTGTGGAAGAAGTAACTGAGACAATTGAAGCACTCAAAGCAAAGGGAACTTTCCCTAAATTTATCTACACAATTCCTGATTTCCAGAATCCGGCAGGCGTTACCATGTCTTTAGAAAGGCGTAAAAAACTGCTGGATATAGCAAAGCAGGAAGGGATAGTAATTATTGAGGATTCTCCTTATCGTCAGTTACGCTACGTAGGTGAAGATGTTCCTTCGATTTATGAGCTTGATAGCGGTGAAGGCTACGTGATTGCTCTGCGGACATTTTCCAAAATTCTTTTCCCCGGGCTGCGGCTTGGATGGATTATGGCACATGAAAAAATTATTGATAAATTTGTAACAGCCAAACAGGCAATGGATCTTTGTACTCCTCCCATATCCCAGTCAATTGCTTATGAATACATGAAAAGGGGATTGCTTTTAGATCACATAAAGGATAATATTACGCTTTATAAAAAGAGACGCGAGGCAATGCTTAATGCATTGGATAAGAACATACCCGAACATCCTGAAATTACGTGGACCAAACCGGACGGCGGATTGTTTTTATGGATGAGCCTTCCCGAATATATTGATACTGAAAAGATGTTTATGGAAGCAATTGAAGAAAACGTAGCCTATGTAGTCGGCTCTGCGTTTTATGCAAAAGATGGCGGGAAAAATGCAATGAGAATTAATTTTTCTTATCCTTCTGAAGAGGAAATTGAAGAGGGAACTAAGAGATTGGGAAGAGTAATAAAAAGACAGTTAAAATAACATAAGTAGTTGACATCACTCGCCCCCAATTTAGTGATGTTATTTAAAAGAGGCTGGCATGAATTGTCAGCCTCTTTTTGTTGTTCAGCAAAAATTGTTATTGTAAAAAAAACTTGATAAAACCATAAAATAAATGTAGCTTAGTGTTAATTATAATAAAATGAATAGTAAAATGAGAGCGGTTTTAAAATCCACATTATTCCAGCGGGGGATAATAATTTTTGTTGCTTTATCAACAATGATTATTCTTGGTATCCTTGTTTTCACTACAGAAAAGGAAACGTGGAGAAGTATTGCTGACTTTAAATTGATTTATATTCCTGTCCTTGTTTTTCTGGCAATTTTAAGATGGTTTTTTGACGGGGAGGCATTTGTTGTTTTATCAAAATACGGGTCAAGAAGAAAATTATCATTAAAAAGAGCAACTGTAATCAGGCTGGAGGGATTTTTAGTAAGCAGCATAATCCCTATATTGGTCGGTACTCTTTCAACTCATACATATCTTCTGCATAAAGAAAAAATAAGAATAAGCGAAAGTGTAGCAATTGCAGTTCTCATATCTGTTCTGCCTGTTTTTCTTTTTCTTCTGAATGTACCAATTCTGATTTTTATTCGTGACGGTTCTTTTCATCACCATTTTTTTAATCAGCTTTTACGAACAATTTCTGTTCCGATAATTGCCGCAATCCTGCTTTTTATTGTTATCCTTTTTTATCCCGGGATTTTAAAAAGAATCACACGGTTTTTTATTAAAGCAGCAGTTATTTTAAGATTAGTACATAGAGACAGAATGTCATCTGTTAGCGAACGGCTTTTTTCAGAAGTTGACAAATTCAGCAAAATCCTTTGGTTCTATATTGTAAAGAGAAAGCTTGCCATTGTTAGTGCGGGTTTTTGGATACTTGCTGCTTTTACTGTGGATTATTTGATAGCACTTGTTATTATGAGCGGGTTCGGATTTACATATCCTGTAATAAAAAGCATAGCTCTGCAGTTTTTAATGAGGCCGATCATTTACTTTGCCCCTTCTCCCGGAGGTGCAGGTATATGGGAATTTACTTATCTTGGTTTTTTCTCAATATACATGCCGAGATACCTTATCGGCATAGCAGTGTTATTATGGAGGCTCCTTGTAAGTTATATCCCAATGATTGCAGGCCTTGTTCTGTTTATTCGTGAGTTTGGTAATGATAAAAAGATTTCAGACCTGTTTAAAAAAGGATCATCATTAAGAATGGATCTGGAAGACCCTGAAATTTTAGATGAGGAATATAAGAATTAGCCTTATTTGTATTAAAAACATACAGGATTAGAATATTTAATGTTTGTTTTTATGGATTTTCTTATTTAAATTTGCTAAATTTTATAAGTTTATTTTTATTTGGGGAATGCCGATATAGTATTTGTAAATACTCTCTTCATGGAGACATTAGTATGAGTAATATGCAAAATACAGTAGAGCAGATAATCAGTGCTGAAGAGAAAGCAAAAAAGATATTATTGGATGCTGATACTAAGGCTCGGGCTATAAAAAGTAAAGCGGAAGAAAAAGCAGAGCAGATTGTCCATGACGGAGAGGAAGAATCACTCAAAATTGTTAGTCGTTCCCAAAAGGAATCTGAAATTAGGGCGGAAAAAGAACGCCAGGATGTTCTGGCAAAGGCAGAAGCCGAGCTTAAAAAAGCAGACCTTGGTGAAAAAGAAATAGAAGAAATAGCAGAGAATCTTGTAGACATGGTTCTTGGGGTTGATGTGAAAAAATGACAGCTGTTGGTACATATGCAAATCTTAACGCAAAGATCCGTGCAATGAAGTCACAGCTTTTTTCAAGACAGGAACTGGAAAAACTATCAGCATCTCCTGATCTTCCGGCCTTTATTTCCTTTCTGGAAAAGAGCGGCTACGAATTCCCACAGAAAGATAATAGTAAGCTGCACCCAGAAGATATTGAAAAATACATTATAAAAAATCGTATAGACAGAATTAAATCAGTAAAGAGGGCAAGCAAAGGTGAAGTTGGAAAATTGGTTTCCCTTTTTCTTGAGCGGGATGATATCCTGAAGCTGGAATCAATACTCAGGCAGTGGAATGCCGGAATTACTCCTATTAATCCTGTTGTCCCATTTGAAATAATTTACAAATTTCCTGTTAATGATATTTCAAAAGCAAAAACTATTGAAGAGATAGCGGGATTAATCAAGTCAACACCTTTTGCAAATGTTTTAATGAATTCCGTAGAAGATTTTAATAAAATAGGGAACCTCTTTCCTGTTGAAATTGCACTTGAAAAGGATTTTTATTATAGGTTGTTCCAGGAATCTTCAAATCTTTCAAAAAGTGATATGCAGATTATTGATAAAATTGTTGGTACGGAAGTTGATTTAAAAAATGTTTTATGGATCAAACGTCTTAAAAATTATTATGAAATCCCTGTTAATCAGGCAGTGAATTACCTTCTGCCAGGGGGGAGTTCTCTGAAAATAGAAGAAATCAGGAATGCTTTTCTTGAAGGCAGGGAAGATGAGTTTTTATCAGGAAGAAGGATAGTTCCTGAAAAAACTGCAGCAAAAGAAGAGCAGCAAGGCATATTTATGCTGGAAGTTGCCTTGAGAGAAATATTAATTCAGCAGGCGGAAAAGGCTTTTAAACAATTCCCATTTTCCATAGGATCATTGGCAGGATACATTATTCTTCTAAAAATAGAAGAGAGAGAAGTGGTACGTGCACTTTATTCTGTTGCTTACAAACTGCATGAAACAAGTGAAAATTAGCAGAGGCATTGATGTTTACACCTGAAAAAATGGAGTTTGTTCAAATTTTGTTTCCAAAGAAGGAGCTTTTAAAGGTAACTTCCGCACTTGTAACTGAAGGCGGCCTTCAAATTATTGACCCGGGTGAAACAGAGGATTGGGCTAAAAAGCTGGACAAGCCTTCAGTGTATGGTGCTGACGAAGATGTAAAAGATCGAAGCTCTGCAATAAAAAAAGTTGCTGATGAACTTTCCCTTGAGCTGAATTTTGAAGGAATAAAGGCTGCAGAAGGCGAGTGGAAGCACTTAATGGCAAAATTCAGAAGGATTGAAAGGGAAGTAAATTCTGTTATAAAGCAAGTCAGGGAAATTGATAAAACTATTGAGGACAAGGAGAATCTTCTAAAAAGTGCTGTCAGCGTAACTTCTCCGAACCAGCTTAACCCTGAAAAGGAATCGGGAACCTTTATTAATTTTAATTATATAAAAATAAAAGAAGATGTTGTTTTTCTGCTTAAAGAGAGCCTTGCTGAGCTTCCCCATGCACTTACTTCCCTTTTTGAAACTAAACGGGAAGTGGGATTTTTATTAATTTCTTTAAAGAGTGATTATGTACGTATAAAAGAAATATTAAAAAGTGTAGATGCTCTGGAAATTCCGCAGCAGGAAAGGGAAAGATTCCTTCCGGAAAAGGCAGTAATTCAGATTAGAAAAGATATCAGAGCATTGGAACAAGAGAAAGAAAAGATAATGACTGAGCTGCAGGGGATAAAGGTAAAAGAAGCAGATTACCTTCTGTCTATCCTGTACCGCAGTCTTGAGGAACAGCTGCGTTCTGATATTGTGAAAAGGTTCAGAAAAACAGAAACAATGTATCTTGTTACAGGATGGATTCCTGCAGACAGAAGTATGTATATTCAACAATCGGTGCTTTCCGCAACGAGGAACAGATGTGTAATTAAAATAACACCTGCGGAAAATATCGATTCAGTTAAACAAGGCAGAGTGGATGTCCCTGTTGAAATTAATAA
>JAGGVB010000067.1 GCA_021158245.1 bacterium
CGGGGAATATCATTCTTGCTGCTGAGTTGTTCTGCAGCGTTAAAGGTCTCGTCATGTATTGATCCGAATAAACTGTCATATTTATCCGGCCAGGAGTCCTTTAATGTTTCATTTATTCTCTTGGTTACAAATTTTGAGATTGAAATATTTTCAATTTTTGCTGCCAGTTCAATTTTTTTTAGAGTATTTTCGTCAATGTACAAGGATAATTGAGCCATATCCGCCTCCCTATCTAATATACTATATAATATACTTGTCTTTTAATGAATTGTCAATATTTTTCTGCAGTCTAACACATTTTATAATACAAATCTATTTCAGAAATAAATGCACGCACTGCGATAAATAGCGGTACGCCGGTTAATTCCTGATGAACGTCAATTTTTTAGAGCTGTTTTTCCCTGCTGATGAAAGCCTGCAGATGTAAATACCGGAACCAACCGGAACCCCGTTTTTGTCCATTCCGTCCCATACTTTTGTATTATAACCTTCTGAAATCCCTCTGAATGAAAAGTTTTTAACTATACGGCCTCTTATGTTAAAAATGGAAAGTTCTGCATCGCCTTTTCGGGGCATGTAAAATAAAATTACTGCATTCTGATGAACGGGATTAGGAGTAACTGCAATAATTCTGGAGTTTTCCTGATGATTCTCTGTTCCTGACTGCATAACAAGAAGTTCTTTTGTAAAGGGAATTATATTTCTCCCTGCTGCTGCAAGCAGCGCTTTTCCCTGTTTAAGTGTCCCGTCTTTTATATGCATGAGCGCAGATCCGTAATTGTCTGTTACTGCCCTTGCAATGAATTTTTTACCCTGGAAAAGAGTGAACGAGATTCCTGAAGGATTTTCCAATTTTGATACAACAGACACCTGAAAAACCGTATCGTCTGCAGCAAGGCCTTTATTAACAGCACTGCCTGAAACAGGCTCGTCTGTCCACATTCTTACTGCAGGGTCTCCCAGAACATTACAGTCATAAAAACACCACCTCAATGCGCCTTGCTCCCATTGGCCAGGAGCAGTTACCCATGGAGCAGACGCTCTTTTTGACTGGGCATGAGCTGCACCTAAAAACTCGAGAGAATCTCCGTAAAGAGCGTTTAAAAACTCCCGTTCAATGTGAGTGGAGGGCCCCTCTGTCTGGCCTTCGTTAAACCAGCCGTAACGGGAATTGCCGATGTATGCAAAAGCAAAAGTTTTGATAAGTACCATTTTTTCAGCAATAGATACATCCTTATCAAATGCTGCTGAATAACATCCGTTGGAGTAGAGGTAAGTAAAATTTCTGTCTTTACCGTTAAGAAGGTGAAATGCATCCTCCTTAACGTCTAATGTAGACATCCGCAGGTTGTAAGAAGAATTGGAATGCCCGGAGTGATGAATTCCTGCACTACCGCTGTTGATTTTTTGTATAAGATCTTCTTTAGTCCATGAAATATTTTTGTCGTACAGTTTGACAAAGTTGAAATCTTCGGGAATACCTGTTGTTGAGTAGTTGTTGTCATCGTGAAATCCTATTAAAAGCTCAAGATAGTCAGCGCCAAAGGTAAGAGGGTCGCTCCAGAGTTTTTCTCCTGCAAGAATAAAAGTTCTCTGCTCTCCGGGAACAGGACTTTCCTGATAACTTATTGTCTTGTCTGTAAGATATCTAAGTTCTGTAAATGAGTTTACAGGGAAGCGTGCAGCAGAGAGCTCCGGTAAAAGGTCATCTTCTCCGATCTCTCCCCATTTGTCATTAGAGTCGGAGTTCCAGGTTCCGTCAAGAGCGGAAAAGTAGAGGTCGGAAGGTATGTCAGAGCTTTCATATATCTCATCGGATTTAACCTTGCAGTAAAACCCCCTGTACGGTACAATGTCAGTGTCTCCCCCGAGCAGTACGTGCTTGATATTATGATTTTCATATTCATGAATTATGAAATTTCGGATCTGCTCCTGAAGGTCCACACCTGCAAAGCCGGCTCTAATTGAATCAAGAGTAACAATTCTGCTTGCCAGCCCTCTTTTAAGATAAGAATCAGTCAGTGTTTTAAATGAATCAGCAAATGCAGATGAAGTCACGACAAGTACATCGTATTCGTCCTCGTATGAGGATTGGACTGATCTGTACACAGCAGCTTCTTCAGGATTATCGGAGAGCTGCCTGATCTGACGCAGAATTTCTTTTGTTGCATGAATCTTTCTGACAGGATAATCCGGCCGTGCGCCAGGCCTTGTAAAAACCCTGACTGACACATCTTTATAATAGCTTGCCGTACCTGCAGAAGGATTGTAATTCACAGGAGTAAATGCAGTAATAACAAATCCGAATCCGTGAAGAAATGCTGTAGAGAAATGTTCAAAGGGCTTTTCGGGATATTTACTCAGTGTGTAAACGGATTCTTTTTTATAAAATTTACGATCCTGCTGCTTGTCATAGGGCCTGCTCGGCTGAGCCGGATAGATTGTAAAAGAGCCCCTGATATCCTCTTTTCCTTTTCCTGTTATTTCAATTTTTTCAGCCTCTTGTCCCGGAGGAATAAGCAGAAAGACAGAGCGGTAGGGGAGCGAAGGCTCGCCTTTTTTGCCTGTAATCATAGTTCCGGGGAAAGATAAGGTGTAAAAGCCGTTTTCTTTTGTTATTTCAGGATGGGAAAAATGATAATTTTTTTCAATAACTCCTGCATGGAGAGACTGGGAAATAAAAAACCATGTTATAAGGATATAGAGAGAGTTCTTCATTGTTTCCTCCGAAAAGAGTTCATGTTTTTTGTTTTTTCTTTTTTGCAGCAGGGAAAAGTATGTTGTTAAGAATAAGGCGGTACCCGGGGGAGTTTTTATGAAGTTCCAGGTCAGTTGGCGGATCTCCCACATAATGTTCGTAATCTTCAGGATCGTGCCCTCCGAGGAATGTAAACGAGCCTTTGCCGAGATTCCCGTGGATGTATTTGACTTCGTCAGTATCTTCCCTTCTTGCCATGATTACAACAGAATTTTTAATCTTATCAGCGTGAAAACCTGTTGTCTGTCCCATAAAATTATGAATCACAGATACATGATCCTGAGTGAGCATAGTGGGTACAGGATCAAATTTAGCAGAAAATTCAAAGAGGGTAAAGTAGTTGTCTCTGCCTGACAAAGGAGATATTCTGCCGGACGGAGATGTGTCAATATCTGAAAATTCGTAGACAGAAGGATCAGTGTACAAAGTGAAATTTTTAAATGCAAGACATTGTGAGAAATCCAGTTTGCTTTTCCATTCAGGATCCACAGGGTCTCCGTCAAACACTGATTCGCAGATATCAGTATTCTGAGCTGCAAGTTCTATGTCATAAGAATCTGTTGCAGAGCACATTGCAAAGAGAAACCCGCCCCTTGCAACATAGTCTTTAATTGCCAAAGCAACTGCAAGTTTAAGCTTTGATACCTTTTTAAAACCCAGCCTGTGGGCAATCTGCTCGTAAAGAAGCTGCTGTTTCCTGTACCATACGGCATTGTGATATGTCGCATAGAATTTTCCGTACTGGCCTGTAAAGTCCTCGTGGTGAAGATGGAGCCAGTCATAAGAGGAGAGGCCTCCCTGCAGAACCTCCTTATCCCATAAAGTTTTATAAGGAATTTCAGCATAGGTCAGAACAAGAGTAACCGCATCATCCCACGGCTGTTTGTTGGGCGGTGTATAAACTGCAATTTTAGGGGCTTTTTCGAGAAGTACAACTTCCATGTTGCTCTTCTTAATTTTGGAATAAATTTCTGCTGCTTCCTGTAAAGATTTTATTTCATACCTTACGCCTTTTATTCTGCATTCCCGGATTATATCATTATTAGCATCTAATAAGAAAGAGCCGCCGCGGAAATTTAAAAGCCATTCCACATTGATTTCCTGTGACAGAGCACTGTATGCAACTCCGTAACTTTTAAGATGATCTGTCTGGGAGAGATCCATGGGAATAAGAAGCTTTTGTGCAAAAAGGATTTCTGCTGATAACAAAATGAGTATGAAAATTTTTGTTAAATACTTCATCTCAACTTCTCCTTAAGCTCCCTTAAACGTTCTCTTACGTTGCCTGCAAGAAGGCTATAAGGAAAGGTTTCAAGGAAATCCTCGTACTGTTTTACTGCTGCTTCTGTTTTACCGGATTTTTCTAAGAACGCACCGGTTTTTTCCGCTGCTTTTTCATCAAAGCCGGTACCGGAAAATCGTTTTCTTAAAAGGGAAAGAGTCTTGATGGCAGGTTTAATTTTACCCTGCTTGAAGAGAATATCGCTTTTTAAAATCATTCCGCGGGCTGTAACTTTGTTTTCAGGCCATGATGAGATAAGAGAATCAAGGGAGCTTACAGCTTTTGAATATTCTCTTTTAAAATTAAGAAATTCGGCACGGCTGAGAACTGCAGTCTGTTCAGGGTTCTTTTTATAATTTTCCGAAAGAAAGATGTAGAGTTCAAGGCCGTCATTAAGTCTCGGATTCTGAAGCCCGTCAGGGGATATCGGTTTTGTTGTAAATTCTTTTAAAATTTTAAGACTCTCTTTGGCGTGTCCCTGAAAAAACAGAGTTCTTCCGAGGAGATATGTACATCTAACCCATAATTTATCGTATTTTAAATATTTTTTCCGCAGTTTTTTAAATGCCTCTTCAGCTTTTTTAAAATTGCCGAGAGACAGCTCACACTCTCCAAGATAAAGACGAGCGTCTGCTGTTTCTCTTGAGCGGGGATAGTACACAATAAGTCTATTAAAGGCCTCTTTTGCCTTTTGCGGATCATTGAGTTTTTCCATTAAAATTTTTCCCTTCCGTAGAAGGGAGACCGATGCATAAACAGATTTTGGAAACTTGTTTGCAATCTTATTGTACTTTAACGCGGATTTTTCATTTTCTTTAGCGGCCTCAAGGCATTTTGCTTCAAGAAAAATAATTTTTATCATTTCATGAGAATCAGGGAATCGTTTTTCAATATCAGTTAAAAGAGAGAACGCTCTTTTATACTCTTCTCTGGAATAGAGTTTTTGTGCAAGGGAGTACAGCATTTTCACTCCGCCCTGCTTTTCAGTTTTTGCAATCATCCATTCGGTTTTAACTGCTTTGTCATAGAGGCCTGCTTTTATGTACAGAGATACAAGGTACTTTTTCAGCGCACTATTTTCCGGATGCTTTCCCGCTGCTTTTTCACTCTGTTTGATAAGGGGGTTAAGAGCGCTGGAAACGGAAGGTATCCGGTCAATACGGGACTGAACAAAAGGCAGAAAATCAGGATATGAAACAAGTAAGAGTGACAGCTCTTTTCCGGCTTTGGAAAAGCTGAGCTGCGAAATGTAAAGATCTGCGATGCTGAGAGAAAATATATCCGGCCGGCCTGTTTTTTTCTTTGCTTTTTCAAATACTTCAACTGCTTTGTCAAAAAGCCTTTCCCTGATCATGCTTCCCGCAACAATCTGATATGTATAAATACTTCGGGAAGCCCTGTCTATAATGCTGTTCCATACATCAAAGGCTTTTTGATGCTCTCCTTTTTTATACAAAACAGAAGCAAGAGAAGATCTCAGAGAAATGTCATCAGGGAAGAAAACGAGCCGTTCTCTTATCAATTTTTCTGCTGTTCCGTACTGCCCTGTTTTCAGGCAGAGGTTTTTATAATAAACAAAAATTCTTCCGTTTTTCGGGTGCTGTTTGTGCATGTTTTTGTATTTATTCAGAGCCTGGGAATAGTACCCTGTGTTTTCAAGAGCTTTAATCCTGTTCAGTCTTACATAGACAGAATCCTGTTCTGCTTGAAAAGAGAGGAGAAAACAGGATGCAAAAATAGCGGAGAACAGGTATAATTTATTGTTTTTCAGAATCAATTATTATCCTCCTGCCGCAGCATAATCGCTTTAAGATACTCTTTTATAAGTTTTATGTACTCTTCGGAATACTGTTCCTTTGCACTGCTGATTATATCCTGCCTTAATTTATCATCATTTCTTAAAGTCTGCAAGTTCAATTTTCCGGGACTCTTTCTGATAAAATCTTTACCGCTGTATGACTGTCTTCGTCTTGAAAAATCCTGCCTGTGAATGGACTTCTGTGCATCAAGAAGCCTTGACAGAATACGCTCCTGGCGCATCCTTGTCTCCGGCCCTGCAGATCCGTTTTTCAGGTCATCTGCAACTTTTTTCATATCATCACTGATCCTGTCGAGGCTTCCGAGAACATCTGATCTATTCCGCAGCTCTTCTGCTATCTGTTCTGCAATTTTCTGCAGAGCAGATTGTTTTTGGGCGAGGCGGGACATTGCAGCCTGCTGCTGTAATGTCAATTTTCCTCTGTTTAAAAGATCGGATGTTGCACGGTTTATTGCAGACTGCTGCTCACCGAGTGATTCTAACTGCTGCATAAAATCATCAAGGCTTGATCCGGACTCTCCTCCGCTGCTGTTCATTCTGCCGGAAGACTGCTGAAGGCTGATTACAGCTTTATTAAGAGAGGCAACTGCTCTTTTCTGGCTTGCTTTCATCATATTCAGATTTCCCTGCTGAAGAAAAGAGAGGGCTTTGTTCATATCAGAGCGTGCCTGGCTTAAAGATTTTGTGATGTTCGCAGATACTGCGAAGGTTTTTCTTGAAATCTGCTTCAGAGAATCTGTAAGCTGCCTGAGTCCTGAAAGAATAGAGAGCTGATTGCCTGCATAACTTCTTTCGGATTTTTTACCTGATGACAGCTCTTCCTGCATTTGTGACAGAGTCAGGAGATTTCGGGATGCCCTTTTCATTGCATCTGCAAGCTGTTTCTGCCTGTACCTCTTAAGGGATTTTCTTGCCTGTTTGAGCATGGAGGAGAGATTCTGCATGGATTTTTCACTTGCTTTTCCAAGAGACAGGGATTTTGGACGCTGTTTTTCTGCCATGGATTTTTTCATGGCGTCCAGCTTTTCGGAAAGTTTGTTCCTCTCCATAAATGAAGATGCTTTGGACAGGGAATCAGATGCCTGGGGATGAGATTTTTTAAGAGAATCAGCAGCCTTATCAATCTCCTGTTTAAGGCTTTCCGTATCTTTTGATATATGCTCTTCTCTTTTTACGAGATTGTTAAGGGGTGTATTTTTTTCAATACTTTGATTAACTGATTTCTGGCGATTCTCTATATCCTCGGATAATTTGATTAATGACTCTATCTTCTGCTCTGCACGGATTTCTTTCAAAAGGGATATTGTCCTGTCTATTGCAGCCTCAAAGTTTTTCTGAGCCTTCTGAAAATCCTCCATAGATATTTCATTTATATTAGATTGATCAGCGGTTTTGGAGAGTTTTTCAAGTGCTTTTTTCAGTTCAGGAGATGATATTTCATTAAACAGCTTGTTCAGTTCCTCGTATTTCTTAATTGTTTCTCTGCTTAAGAGTTTCTGTTTTTCCAGCTCCTGAGAAAGGGCTTCTATCTTTCTGCTTATATCTTCCACTTTATCCGATGCCTGCTTTTGTTTTTCATAAATATCCTTTATCTGCTGCTTTTGTTCCCATGAAAGCGATTTTTTTGCCTTAAGTTCATTTGACAGCGCTGAAAGGTTTTCCGAAGTCTCTTTTGATTTTTCAAAAACAGATTTTAATGTATCTGAAAAACCGGATTCCTTCTGTTCTGCAGAGGCAAAAATTTCAAACATTGAGGGAAACCGTGCGGCATATTTTCTGCTGACTGATTTTTTCGGGCCTTTTACAGCATCATTATCATACACTTCAAGAAAGTATGAAACAACATCGCCCGGGAAAAGGTTCAGGCTGTCGAGATCCCATGACAGGGTCTTAAGGATATGTTTTTGGCTTTTTCTGCCTAAGGGGAGATTTATGAAAGCGAAGCGGGTTGAATCACCGGATTCGGCTGATGAGAAAACCCTGTATTTAAGCCTGCACTTGGAGATTCCAAAATCATCTTCTCCTTCTGCTTTCAGATATATATGCATTGATTCATCCAGATCAATATCTTTTCCCGGCGAAATAATACGGGCCAGAGGGTAAATATCTTCCTTTACATTAATCTCATAAGTGATCGGATTAAGATTTTTAATGCCTTCCGTATCCTGAACTGAAATAAAGTAACTGTCATTTTTGATGACCTTAAAAGAACGCGAAGCTTTTATTTTATCTCTTATTTCCATAGGCTTTGTACTGCCTGACGAAAATACAATTCCGGCATTTTGCAGTTCCTTAGATGATAAGATATCAACAATTGCGGAAGTTCCGTAAACAGCAGTAAATGAACCGGAGTTATCTTCAAGAACCTGAGATTCAAGCCCTGTGTAAGCCGGAGGCACAAGCTTGACTTTAAGATTGCGAACAACAGGGCGTTTTTTTACAGAGATAGTGTACGTGCCTGATTTTACACGCCCTGCCTCAAAAAAGTACTTTGTGTTTCTGCTGATTGAAAAAA
>JAGGVB010000068.1 GCA_021158245.1 bacterium
AATATATATATTTTAAGATTGTTAATCAATAGGAAAAAAGTTAATGGAAAAGTTGGTAATACTATCAAGGTAATTCAGGAAGATACGAAAAATGCTTCGATGTCTATGGATGAAGTTAAAATTGCTGTTTATCTACAATTACTGCGGCCATGAAAGAAATGATCTCCGGGTCTGAAGAGATTTCAAGGAATAACGGAGCTGAGCAGCTTTCTGATACAGCCGTAGATCTGGCGAAACAGACTGAAGTGCTGGGGGGTTGGTGGGGCAGTTTAAGCTGGAATAGAAGTAAATATTGAGACCGTACTGGGAACGGAGGCTCCATACATCCTGGATGACAGTACATCGTCTTGTTGCTATTTTTGAAATTGAAAAACTAATGTTGCAAAATAACATATTATTTTGTATACTATGGTATGCAGAATAGGCCTTTAAAATTTATCAATAGAATCAGTGAATCGATTATTAAAAAAGATTTCCAGTCGAAAAAAATAATTTTGATTCTCGGAGCGCGGCAGGTTGGTAAAACAACATTGATCCGTCACATTCTTGAAGATAAAAACACATCCTTTTTAAATTTCGATATTAAAATTGATAAAGATCGTTTCCTGGCGGCTTCTGTACTCAATGCCGAAGATGCTATGACTGTATTTCATAGACCTGATTTTCTGATAATAGATGAAGTCCAAAGGCTTCCGGAAGCAGCAGGGATAGTTAAAGGCTGGTATGATTCCAATCTTCCCGTTATTTTTATTCTTTTAGGTTCATCAAGCATACAAATAGCAGATAAGGCTGCTGAAAGCCTGGCCGGCCGTAATAGAAAACTAATTCTGCCGTCCTTAACATTTTGGGAAATTATTCGTGCCCAATCATGGAGTCATGGATTTTCTGCAGAGCAGGTGCAGCAGCAATTCCCTGAACAAATTGAAACATCTTTATTAAACTGTATGGCTTTCGGCCATTATCCGGAAACCGTTGGTAATTCAGATAAGCGGCCCTATCTGTTGAATTTGACTTCAGATATTCTTTGGAAAGATTTTCTTCAGTTAGGTTTAATAAAAACGCCTGAATCATTACATCAGCTTTTAACATTGCTGGCACATCAGATCGGATCAGAAGTTTCGGTGAATGAACTATCTAATTCTACCGGCCTTGCCAGAAAAACAGTAGAACGGTATTTGGCTTTGCTTGAACAGGCATTTATTATTTTCCGTTTACCTGCCTTCAGTACAAACCCAAGGAAAGAAATTTGCAAAAGTAAAAAAATATTCTTTTGGGATACGGGAATTCGTAATGCCCTGTTAAACTCTTTTTCTACCAGTGAAATGAGGCCTGATATCGGTGCTCTTTGGGAAAATTGGGTCATAGCTGAATTTTCCCGACAGAATTTATTGACCGGCCGGTATAAAAAATTATATTTTTGGAGATCCAGATCAGGAACTGAAGTAGATTTAATAATTCAGCAGGATGACCGGATACAGCCGTTTGAAATTAAATGGAATCCCAAAAAACGGGCAAAACGTGCATTTTTTGAACAATATGGAGTAAAAGTGCAAATTATTAATAAATTAAAGCCATTGTTTTTTATTGATAAAGCCGCGGCCTGCAGTCTGCCGGCCGGGATTAAATAACTGCGATTGGTTTTGAGGATGTCCATTTTTTTACTTACTTGGAATAAACAAATTTTTGTCCTACCATTGTCGGCACGGTGTTAAAACTTTTGAAAGATATTGATGCTTTGTTTTTCTTGCATATTTACCAAAATCATCAATATATGTATCCATAATTCCTCGTTGAATTTTTTGACACAATATGATATCACGGGAAGTAATGTATTCCTTTAATTTACCGGATTTTTCTCAATCAGCAGTCCTATGAAATATTGAGCGAAATTATTCAGTCAGTGGCCCTGTCATATATATGATCAATCAGATTACTGCGGCCACGAAAGAAATGAGCTTCGGGTCTGAAGAGATTTCAAGGAATATTGACAAAATAAATTCGGTGACAGGGTGCGCCTTGGCGTATTTTTATAACAGCAATGCTGTTAAACCTTCAGTTTTCCCGTTTTCTCAGATACCAGCTTATTATAAAAAATGACCCGAGGATTATTATTAGAAGAGTAAGTATAAATGTAAACAGAAAAAAGTTCTGGCCTTGTATGTTAAAAAAGTACATCCCTGCAATACCCAGCAGACAAATAATTATCCCTCCCACTAATTCCTGTTTCCATGCTAAAAAAATCAGTACAAGAAGGACAAACCACGGCAGAGCATTGGGGCTGTTTTTAATAATTCCACTCACTCCTCCGCCGTTATTTTCAGATCCTGAGAACAGTGCAAATACAAATACCAGAATTCCTAAAACAAGCAGAAAATATCTTGCAGTATTACGCAGGATATTTGCAGTTTTAATACTCCTGTTATTTTCCATAATTAATTCTCCTTTGTCAAAATAGCGACCTGTCTCCCTGCCAAATCATACACAACAACTTTAACCTTGCAGAAGCAAAGCGGCGTGGCAATCTCCAAAATTGAACACGAATGCAGGAGATTGCTTCTTCCGGCACAATGGCAGGGTTAAAATTTTTGATACAGCCCCAATACTTTGTTTAGTCTGTTCTCTGCATATAAAGATTCTGCAAATTGCCGTCAATATACGCCTGTACTGCATCGTCAATTACAGGTTTGTCAGTTAAGACAACATCAAGCCCTGCACTTTTAAAGCTCTCGTAAGCTCCTGATCCCATGCCGCCGGCAATAAGAACATCACAATCGGAAATTTCCGCAGCCATCATTCCATGCCTGCTTGCTGCTGCAGAACCATAACCGTGACGCCCTGTAGCATCTAAATGCGGATCATCTTCTGCGTGATGTTGAGGCTGCTGTGCAAAATGCCCTGTACCGCGCTCGCGCATCTCTTTTCCCTTTATTTCCTTGTCTTCAACCGAATAAATTTTGTAATATCTGGACCTGCCGAAATGCTGGCTAATACTCTCTCCGTCATTTGTTACCACTGCAATTTTCATGTTATTACTCCTGTTAGTTTTAATGAAAATAATTCCGTTAGCTATATCCTGGTTTCCCAATAAACCAATGGGTCAGAATGTTTTTTAAAAAAACGACTGGCGCTGCTCAAACCAATCCCTGAGTGACTCTGTTGTAAGATCAAGAATTTGAAATACCCTGATATCAGCTATACTAAAATAGAGAGTTACCCCCTCTTTACGTGCTGAAACAAGGCCCACATTCCGCAGCATCATAAGATGGCGTGATACTACAGAAGCGTCCAGTTCCAAAACATGTATAATGTCAGCAGAACTCTTCTCCCCTTCCTTCAGAAGCTCAAGAATTTTTATTCTCTGGCCGCTTGCAAGGGCCATAAAAAATCTGCTGCGAGGATCCGCCATCAGGCACATCATCGGCCCACCCATTCCCAATTTATTCTTTTTAATTCCACGCGGCATAAACAGCTCCATTGCATTATTGCATCATTGTGCAATAAAGATAACAAAACACACACCGTTTGTCAAGAACTATTTTTTTGCACCAACACAAAAAAGACATCTTACAGGACACTGTGCAAAAGCCGGGTTATTAAGCAACGATTACCGTTACAAGCTGATTCCGATTTATCGGGGAGTTTTCAGGAGAAATATGTGTTATGCGATTATTTATTTTACAACGGTGAGTATATGAGGCGTTGGGCGTTTTATTGCACCAACTTTTCAATTTACTATGCCGTTTGTTTATATTCATAATCATTCGATTTAATAACTTATTGCCCAATGCCTTATATACATTGTTCTGTGCTGGGTTTCTTTCATTATTATCATTCTTTTTTTTATTGTGCAATATGTGCAATTTTTGTGCAATCATTTTTTTAATTCATAAAAACTTCCGGCTCCTCGTTTCCCGCTTGATATTAAAATATCCTTTTCTAACAATTCAGACAAATCATTACTTGCTGTATTTCGTGAGCAATTATTTAATGTTTGATATTCTTTATTAGATATTTTCCCTTTTTCTTTCACATATAAAACTGCTTTAATCTGTCTTTTGTTAAGATTAAGATTTTCAAGATTTTCTTTGTTAAAAATGTCTTTATTAAATATTATCCAAAAATCACTTCCTTCACTTTTAAATTCAGGTGTTGGTAGTCCGTGTTTTTTACTTTGTTCTATGATTTTTATAGTTCCTCGTCCCCAAGCTTCGATATAACCAGCTCTAAAAAAAGCGTTTGCAATATCTGGATTACGAGGTTTTGAAGAATGTTTTTGTAGCAGCTTTTTAACTGTCCAATTTTCAGGTAGTCTGCCTTCATTCCAAATCATCAATTTATCATCATAAACACTTATTTGTATTGGATAGCCATAAGCATAATCCTTATGTGCTATTGCGTTTAGTAATGCTTCTCTAACAGCATCTTTTGGATATTCGTAAGTTTCTACTCGATGAATACCTTCATATGAAATTATTGCTTTAATGTATTTGGTAAACAGAATTTCAATAGTTTTTTCAACTTGTTCGAATAAGTTTCCGTGAACTTCATCTTGATAAATTAATTCTGTGTCTGATTGAAAATATCCAATTTTCACAAATGCTCCTGTTACAAATTTTTCAGGGTCAGAGTGAAAAAGTAAAACAGCAGCTCTTTTAAGTAATGATTTCTCTGTTAGTTTTAAATTTTCAAGAATATTTTCGTCATTCTCATTTAAAATACTTTCGTCAATTCTTTTACTTTTAACTGCTCGTTTTGTGAAAAAATTTAATGTTTCATCTTTTAAGTCGGTTGCTGAAATTTTTGGAATTGGCACACTATCCCAAGTTTTACCTCTCTTTTCAAGTAAAAATTTATCCAACGCAACACCTTTTAGCTCTTGTTTAGTACTTCCACTCCTGTAAAAATATTGACCTTTGTAATTAACAGCAAATGGTTATGGTTCAACAATGATTTCAAGATATTCGCCTTTTCCTGTTTTATGCAAGTTTACTTCAACTAAAATTCCAAGAATATCTCTTACTTTATTGGGTATGTCTTCAAGAAATTTTTTTGAATTTTTCAGCCCGACAACTTCACCTTTGTCATTTTTCCCGATGAATATTTTTCCTCCATTTGCATTTGCAAAACCGCAAATCCATTTCAGATACTCATCTTTCCAAATTTCTTTCCACTCAATATTTTGACTTTCTTGCATTTATTTTCTTTTCCTACAAAAATATTGTTTTTATTTTAGTTTATAGAATTATTTACTGATTTTTATTGCTATCATTTCTCGTCAGGCCACCTTACCCCCAACGACCACTTGTAAGCGTAGTGCGGGATTAATGCACTTCACTTTCAATTTGCACCGCCGTTTATTAAATCTTATTTCGTTCATTATTAACACTTCACCCGCATTACGTTTACAATTTGTTGGCAACAGTAATTTATTCAAGTAAATATAATAATCCTTTTGCAAAAGTTTTTCTGGAATTTGACCAGTCGTGCCATCCGTTGAATTCTATGTATTTATAATCGTATTTTTTATCTTCTAATACTCTGACCATTCTGCGATTACTCCCCAAAACTTGATTTTCCTGTAAACCCCAGTCTAAGAATATTTTTATATTTCTTTTCTCTTCCGTCATAAACTTCTCTATTAACCAATCAGTTCTTATCCATTCACCTTTTATTTCTTCAAGTTCTTTATCCCGCCAAAAAGAGCCAGATTGCGATAATACTTTTCCAAAAATATCGGGGTTGTAATATGAAATATAACTGGCACACAATCCGCCATAACTCATACCGCCAATAATATTTTCATCGGGTTTTGTACTTAAATTATATTTTTCTCTGATTATTGGTAAGAATTGTGTAGTAAATTCATCTTTAAAATCAGAATTTAGAGAAAGGATTACGCCTCTCGTGCTACGAAATGTTCCGAACATAACAGCAATCATCGGTTTTATTTTGTTCTCAACAATTAGATTATCAAGAATGTTTGGCACTTCAATACGGTGCAAATACATAAATGCATCAAACAAATAAACTACCGGGTATGATTGTGGGCGGTTTTTATTATAGCCGGGTGGCAAATACACATAAATATTTCGTTCTCTGTTAACAACCCTATCTGTGTATTCCAGAGTATCAATTCGGCTTCCAATATTGCTGTGTTTTTTAATATTCAAATTAGGTACTTCTTTTTTCAATTCAAAAACTGAGAATGTATATCCTTCAATCTCACCGGTAGGTATTCTGTCCGGATTGAATTTATCAATTTCCTTGTGTTCTTTCCCAGTGATGGTATTCTTGATTATAAAACGATATGAAAAACAAATATCTACTGGAACTTTATAACATCTGTAATGAAAAGGGGTATTACCTAATTTGTGCAAAGTCATATCACCAAATCTATAATCACTATAAATGCCTTGTACTTCAAAAGAAATTTCAATGTTTTTATTATCGGCTTTATACAAAAATGTGATATATTTATAATCGGTATCTAATGTGTCATCTTCTATAAATGGCAAACCGGATTTTTGAGCATTGACCCAAAGATTTTTAATCTCAGTTTTTAGGGTTTTATTGTCTGATTTCAATAAAGTCTTAATTATCGGGCTGATGGTTGTGTATGGTCGATTAATTTCGGCAAACCGAATTTTCTTTTCTAATTCTGTATTGTTTACGCTTGTTTCATTTCGACATGCACTAAAAAACAAAATCAGAATAAAAAGGATTAAAAAATTTTGTTTTATCATAATTTATTATTTATTCAATTTGATTATTTTTTAATATTATTGATGGATTTCAGTAATATCGTGTTCTCTATTCAATAGTTGTCATTCGTACTTCTTTTATTGTTGCCAACGACTGTGTATACTCATTGTTGTTATCCCTTCAAATTGGGCGAATAACAACAATTGTTGATATCTCTTCTTTATCATTCTTTTTCTTTCCTTATTCAAAAAAATCATCCATTGGATTTTCTATTTTATCAATCGCTTTGTTTAATTCCTCGATTTAATGCAGCAGCGACCGTATCGTGTCAATAAATACTGCAGTAGCATCAACAAGAGGTTCAACTGTTTCCGCATCTAAAGATACGAAGTCAATATAGTCCCCTTCCTGACGCAGATCAAACAACCGATTATAAAGACGTCCGTTTTCTTTTGTCACTATACCTGTTTTAACATAATGCCGGTTGAATAATGCCTTAACGCCGCTGTGTTTAGTCGCCGTATGGTTATCCCGCACCAATAAAGCAGAAACAGTGTAAAAAGCCGCATAGTAGAGACGGTTAGCACAAGTATTCCAATGTCCTATATTTTGCATCAGACGCGCTTCTTCCAGCGTTTCTGTTGCTCGTTTCAAACGGTAGGCAATCAACGCCTGAAGGTCTTCTGCCCTCATATAGCAACCCCGTAGCTTTCGACCTGTTGACGCAATGGAACAACCGCGTAACGCTCTGACAACCATTCTTGTTTGCTGCGAATGATACTGCTCAGTACTGTGTCGGTCTCCAGTTCTATATCATACAAACAATCTTTTATTTTCGTCTCAAGTATTCTGTCTACCGGAATAGGCAGCAATATCAGAAAATCCCAGTCGGAGTCGGATCTGGCTGTACCTGTGGCGCGTGAACCATATAAGACGATTTCCGCATCAGGTACTAAAGCCTGAATAGCAGTTTTCACTTGCTTGAGTAAAGTACTTCTTACGATCTCCTGTGCCATTTTTTTGGTCCTTATTCTCTACATTATTACTAATTCCCGGAAGACTTGTGCAAACTACATATCATAAACTCTTCAACAACTCTTTCATATATCCCATCTATTCCAAATCTTCCCCTATATGAAAATATATGTATTCCTTAGCAAACTTGCAAAATCTAAAATCTCCAATCAGCATCAATCATTCAATCCACACCCACCCAAACACACTTTCCCCGCTCTGCAAAGCAGTCTGAAAATATAAAATCAGAATAAATAGTTTGTTTTCTCAAGGCAAAGCCTGCACAAAAATTAAATATCGGATATGGCTATCCCTTTTACAAACTCTTCTCTTTAGAATGGACATAAGCAATGAATATAAAATTTATGAGAAGATCTGGTTTATTTTATAAAAATTATATTAGAAAATCAAGCAAAAACAGTTTCTGTTATTCCTTTCCAAGCACAGCTTTCATCAAAACAGCTGTGTAAGGATTCCAGGTTGACATTGTAAAATAAACAGTCAGTCTGTTTTCCGTATCAACAGCAAGATTTTCGAACTGATAGGGCCCGTATTCTCCGCCCCACACATTCTCCCGTCCCGGATCATGTACGCTGTCCTGGTGTGCATATTCCCAGCTTACATGCATAAAATGCCCGTAACCGTTATCATCCCACGGATCAAAAACAAGCTGAACTTCAGACCAAGGGCCCCACGGATAGTCGGCAGCACGCATGTTAATTCCTCTGGGGTTCATATTATTGTAAAGCATAATCCACTTGCCGAAAACCGGATAATAAATTACAGAGAGTTCTCCTATTCCGGACTGTTCGAATAAAGGCGCTGCATTGGATTCATTAAAGCTCCACTGTGGTATATTTGATTTGTTCATACCCGTAAAATAGCGGATTGAAGACGGGTTTTCAATATCATCTGATTTCTGGCATGCAAGATAAACCCGGCTGTTTCTGTATTTTCCCGTACCGAACAGAACCAGGCCCTGTCCGCTGTTTACAGGGAATCCTTGCCACAGGGCAAAATCAATTTTAATTAAAGAGATATTTATAAAATGATTTTTAGACACATCACATAAATACTGAAAAGAAAATCCGTTATTATCAGACCTGGCCAGAACAGTACTGCCCATGGTTTTTGTAATATCATTCCAGTCAGTTGTATGAAAGATGTACATTTTTCCGTTCAGGCTCACTCCTTCCACAGGAACTTCATATGCGCCCTGATCTATGCCAGGTATGTTAATGGGACGGTAATGGCCGTTAAGATCCCGAATAAAAGTGAGATTAAGTCCGTTTTCAGGATTTGTATCAGTGGTAAAAGCAATTGCATCGTCATCAGGAACCGCACCACCGAAACTGTCGCCAAAAAGAAGATAAGTTTTTTCATTGTGCTGAAACGGAATACCCAAATCCGTTGAAACAAGGCCGTATCTGTTTTTTGTTTTGTTGGCGGTTGAATCCTGTTTTTCTCTGTCAAAATCACCTACTAATTGTTCGATTTTTTCTGTCCGTGAAATAACTGTTATTCGGGAGGTGTTTTCCGGTTGGCTGGTACCTGGAGAACATGATAATATTAATAAGAGAAGCAAAATAAATACAATCATACTTTATCCCATGCTTTTAACAAGATAAAATTTATTTATAATAAAATCAATTATATGTTGTTTCTTACTGGAAAGACTTAATATTTTTTTGTCCGGCCTCTCTAAAATCTCCGCCCGGAAATGCGATGTAGGGGCGAACGGTCGTTCGCCCTCAGCTTCCAGATAGAACCCGGAAGAACCTGATAAACTCAAAGACGCACTTTCATCAATCTCCTGGAATTTGTCACAACATTTATAGAGCTGAATGCCATAGCAGCCTCTGCAAGAACCGGATGCATCAGGCCAAGCACTGCGAGAGGTATCATTACAACATTGTAGAAAAATGCCCAGAACAGATTCTGCTTTATTTTTTTAAATGTAGCCCTGCTCAGGTGTACTGCTTTTGCCACGCTTTCAACATTTCCTTTAACAAGGACAATATCGCCGGCTTCAATTGCAATATCAGTTCCTGTGCCGATTGCAATACCGACATCAGCCTGAGTAAGTGCAGGCGCATCATTAATACCGTCACCAACCATTGCAACAATTTCACCATTTTGCTGAAGCTCTTTTACCTTCTCTGCTTTTTCATTCGGCAAAACATTTGCCATAAATTTTTCAATACCTACAAGAGCTGCAATAGCTTTTGCTGTTTTTTCGTTGTCCCCTGTAATCATAACAGGTTTCATACCGAGGGATTTAAGCTTTTCCACAGCTCTTCTGCTGCTCTCTTTTATAGTATCTGCAACTGCTATCAATCCCATGACCTGATTATTTCTTACAACAATTACTACACTTTTTGCCTGTGATTCAAGTTCTGCCTTTTTAACAAGAAGAGGTTCAGACAGTGGAATCCTCTCGGACTTCATAAGCTCCTCTGTACCCGCAAGTACGGAAAAATTGTCAATTACTCCTTTTATTCCTTTTCCCGGAACTGCTTTAAATTCCCGAATTGTTCCTGTTTCTATTCCTTCGGCTCTGCAAAACTCAACAATTGCCATAGCTACCGGATGTTCTGATCCTGTTTCTGCTGTTGCTGCGGTTTTAAGCATATCTTCCCTTTTAAAATTGCTTGCTGGAAAGATATCCGTAACTCCCGGTTTTCCTGTTGTGACAGTACCTGTTTTATCAAGGACAATTGTTGTAACATCTTTCATCCTCTGAATAGCAGAGCCTTTCCGTATGAGAATGCCGTTTTCCGCACCCTTTCCCGATCCGACCATAAGAGCTGTAGGTGTTGCAAGGCCGAGAGCGCAGGGGCAAGCAATTACAAGTACTGCAATAAAGGAAAAAAAAGCCAGAGCAGCAGCAGACATGTCAGGATTTACCCACGGGAGAATAAGAGATCCTTTTATTATAATTCCATGGAAAAACTCTGGAAACAGGAGCCAGAATCCCAGAGTCAATACTGCTATAAGCAGGATTACAGGCACAAAAACAGCAGTAACTTTGTCTGCAACTGCCTGAATAGGCACTTTTGAAGTTTGGGCCTCTTCAACCATACGAATAATCTGGCTGAGAAAGGTTTCTTTTCCAAGCTTTGTGGCCTTTATTTTCAGGAGAGAGTCAATATTTATTGTAGCTCCTATAACACTGTTGCCTTGAGTTTTCTCTACAGGCATGGATTCGCCTGTTGCCAGAGATTCGTCAACAGAGCCCATACCCTCAATTATAATTCCGTCAGTTGGTATCTTCTCACCGGGCTTTACAATCATAATATCATTTTTCTGCAGAAGAGAAATCGGAATGGTCAATTCTTTTCCGTCCCTTTCAATTCGGGCCTCTTTTGCTTCGAGAGTCAGCAGCCTTTTAATAGCCTGAGATGCCCGGCCCTTGGACTTTGTTTCTATGTATCTTCCGGTCAGGTGGAATGCCATAATCATTGCACCGACACCTGTAAAGTTTTGGAATTCCGGAACAACGCCGGCAAGGTGCAGAATAGCTGCAATTCCAGTTGAAAAGGAGGACAACGTCCCCATTGCAATAAGTACATCCATATTGGGAGAAAGATTTATCGCAGATTTCCATGCACTTCGGAAAGTTTCTTTTCCGGGAATAAAGAATACCAGTGCAGTAAGAACAAATGTGGCTATGGCTGAAAATGCAGGGCCGAAAACTTGTTTTCCGAAAATCATCTCAGGGATCATAAGGAAAATCACAGGAGCAGTAAATGCCCATGCAAGGAGCATCTTTGTTTTTGCCCTGTTAATCTTTTTTTCATCCAGGTCTTCCTGAGCCTGGCTGCTTTTATCTTCATCCTTTAATACAAGTTTATATCCTTTTTTTGACACTGCTTCTGCAAGTGCATTAAATTCTATCCTATCAGAGTTAAAAACAACCTTTGCTGTTTCAGTTGTAAGATTGACTACTGCATCAATAACGCCTTCTTCGGATAAAAGAGCTTTCTCTACAGTTGATACACACCCGGCACAGTGCATCCCCTCTACAGAAAAAAACGCCTCATTTTTTTCCAGATCCTTCAGTTTTGCCTTGTACCCGGCTTTTTCTACAGCCTTCTCTATCTCATGAATACTTACCATGGATTTATCAAAATAGAGATGTGCTGATTCTGTTATAAGGTTCACTGCTACATCTATAACGCCGTCTAATTTTTTAATACTTTTTTCGACTGATGAAACACAGCCTGCACAGTGCATGCCTTCAATTATAAGATTGATTTCATCTTTGCTGCTGATTTTATCCTGCATTGTTTTTCTTTTATCAATTTCTTTCTCTGAATTAATAAATTTTTCAGGATTAATTAAAAATTTATTTTTGCATGAATCAGAGCAGAAAAAATATTTTTTATTTCTATATATGGAAGAGAGTGCTCTGTCTGTGTCTTTCACTGTCATTTTACAAACAGGGTCTATATGCATAAATTTTATCCTTATTAATTGCAAGTTATGATTGAATTCTATTTTTCATATCAGCATTAAATAAAATAATAGGGATATTCTTTTGATAGGAAATAAAATCTTTATCGTTTGTAAATATTGGTAATTTATATCTTGATGAAACCGAACAAATTAAAAAATCAGTATTAGATCCCTGAATACCTTTCTGTCGATTAATGTTGAAATATTCTGCGGCAAGTTCATAATCTTCCGTTTCCAGAAATAAATCAGGAAATGCTGAAAGATATTTTTTAAGATGGTCAAATTGATTTTTTATTTTAATGCCGGATAAAATCTCCTGCCTGATTGGGCCAATCATCTGTACAAGGGCATCATTTATTAAATCTTTTAGAACTGACACTGAGGGATCCTTATTATTCCGGTTTCTTCGTAACGCCAGAGACCAGATGCATGTATCAACAAGGATCTTCATTTTACGAGCCTCTGTTTTTTGTAATTGTAATTTTTGTCATATTCGATTTTACCGAATAAATTTATAATATCAGATTGTCGATGCCGTTGAATATATTCCTTTAAAGCCTCAGTAACTGCTTCTTTTTTTGTTTTATGTTTACCGATTTTTTTTGCTGTTTCTATCAGAGAATCGTCTATTGCCAGATTTGTAGCCATTTTAATTTCTCCTTGTGTCTTGATAATTTCTACACATTAGTATACACAATTAACTGTGTAACATCAAGAAGATTTTTTAATATAACATCAGCTTAATCCAATAATAATTTCAACAGTGCAGCCGGCAAGTTTGCCGGCCACACTGTTTTGCCAAAGGGTTCAACCTTTGAGGGTTCTATCTGCCTGCCATGATTGCTTCAACATCAGAAGCAGCATCTCCCACAGGCTTAATATCAAATTTTTCTACAAGTACATTAACAACAGCAGGAGAAAGAAATGCAGGAAGCGTAGGCCCAAGCCTTATGCCCTTAAACCCGAGATATAGAAGAGCAAGAAGAACTGCAACCGCTTTCTGCTCATACCATGCTATATCAAAGGAGATGGGCAGGTCATTTACATTTTCCATACCGAAGATTTCTTTGAGTTTAAGGGCAATAACTGCAAGTGAGTAGGAGTCGTTGCACTGGCCTGCATCCAGAACTCTTGGTATTCCTCCGATTTCTCCGAGGTTTAATTTATTGTACCTGAATTTTGCGCATCCTGCAGTAAGTATTACAGCGTCTTTTGGAAGGGTTTCCGCCACTTCTGTAAAATAATTTCTCGATTTGTGGCGTCCATCGCATCCTGCCATTACAACAAACCGTTTAATTGCGCCTGTTTTGACAGCATCAACAATCTTATCAGCAAGAGCAAGTACCTGATGATGTGCAAACCCTCCTATAATTTCGCCTTTTTCTATTTCCACAGGCGGCTGACATTTTTTTGCCATATCAATAATCTCGGAAAAATCTTTCTGCCCGTTTTCTTCTCTGTCCGAAATGTGTTTTACGTTAGGGAAACCTACGTTGCCGGTTGTAAAAACTCTTTCTTTATAAGAATCTTTCGGAGGGACCAGACAGTTTGTTGTCATAAGTATAGGGCCATTAAACTGCTCAAACTCCACATTCTGTTTCCACCACGCATTTCCGTAATTGCCGACAAAATGTTTGTATTTCTTAAAAGCAGGATAGTAATTTGCAGGAAGCATCTCGCCATGGGTGTAGACATCAACTCCGGTGCCTTGTGTCTGGTCCAAAAGTTCCTGCATGTCTTTTAAGTCATGGCCGCTTATTAAAATACCGGGATTGTTCCTTACGCCTATATTTACCTTTGTAATTTCCGGATTGCCGTAAGTTTCAGTATTTGCTTTATCAAGAAGCGCCATTGTGTCAACTGCAACTTTACCGGCCTGAATAACAAAGTCAAACATTGTTTCCTGAGTAATATCCTCAGTTGTTGATTTAAGCGCATTCATAAAAAATCTGTATATGGAATCATCCTCATATCCAAGGACATACGCATGTTCGGCATATGCAGCAATGCCTTTCAATCCTATAATCAACAGTTCCCTAAGAGATCTGACATCCTCGTTTTCCGTTGCAAGGACAGAGGCCTCTATGCTCTTAGAAAGGAACTCTTCAGCTGTTGAACCAGCCCATGTTGCCGAGTCATGCATAATTTCTGTGAATTCTTCTCCGGTTTTTTCGCGGTAAGATTTAAGGAAGTGTTCTCTTGCATTATCTCTTAAATCAAGTGCTTCTCTTATAAGCTCTGCAAGCTTTTCATCGTCAAAAGTTACATTTGTTATAGTAGTAAAAAGGCCTTTTGCAACAAATCTTCCATGCTCCATGATATTATCACCAATCTCATCACTCTTAAGCCCCCAGATTGAAATACCTTTTAAAACATAAATTAAAACATCCATAAGATTGGCTGTTGTGTCATTTTTCCCGCACACTCCTCTTACTGTACAGCCCTGATTTTTTGCGGTTTCCTGACACTGATAACAAAACATACTCATATTTCTGCTCCTCTGTGATTTTTTTTAGATTGCATTATCGCTATTTCTATATATTTAATATGTCTATCCATTCTTCCTGCAGTATTTCTCCTTTTATTGATACAATTACTACTTTTACGGGAACCATTCTTATTGCTTCAGACATGGCCTTTTTCAAAATCTGAATCATGCCTCCACAGCACGGCACCTGCATTATAAGTACCGTAATTGTATTAACCTTTGCTTCATCAATCATTGTTTTCAATTTTTCAACATAGATTTCTCTGCCTCCGTCAAGTTTTGGGCATGCAATTGCAATTGATTTTCCTTTTAACCACTTGGTATGGAAATCCCCGAGAGTAAATGCAGTACAATCTGCAGCGAGAAGAAGATCCGCATTTTTGTAGTACTCTGCAGTCGGCATTGCAAGATGAAGCTGTACAGGCCAATGTGCAAGATATGAAGGGCATTCCGCAGATTCAAAAATTTTGTCTGGTTTCCGATCAATGCTTAAGCTGATACTGCCCGGGCATCCGGATAGCTTCACTCTCTGATGGCTGCGTACCGTATGTTTTTCTTCAGGCAGTTCTATCCGTTCTTTATCAAGGTAATGTACTGCCTGATTGTACAATTCGGTTTCTCCGTGGTCATTCAGATGTTTCAAATGTGCGCGTATTGTATTTGCACCGTGATGAACAATATTCTCCATAACCTTATCTTCGTTGTAAGGTTCAGCTGCTCTCTCTTCAATTGTAATAGCTCCTTCAGGGCAGTGTCCGAGGCATTCGCCAAGCCCGTCGCAAAAAATGTCACTTACAAGACGGGCCTTATTGTCTATTATTTGTATGGCATTTTCCGGGCAATGGGGAATACATAAGCCGCATCCTGTGCATTTCTCCTCGTCTATTTTGATGATTTCCCTTTTCACCCGATTTCCCTTTAACCAAAAATAAATTAGGATTTCTTTCTTTTCGATATTAAATTATATAAATAAGCAGTATGAATCCTTGATATGGATCAAGAAAATCAAATATAATTGAAAAACATGCAATCTTTTATGTGAATTCTATGGATACATTTAACATCATAAAACAAACACCGCTCTTTAAAGCCCTTTCTGAAGAGATGGCAGAATCTCTTGCAAATATTGCCCTTAAAAAAAGAGTATTAAGAAGAGAAATAATATTTTATGAAGGTGATCCCGGATATTCCATTTACGTGCTTATCAGCGGACAGGTGCAGCTGTATAAGACGAGACCCGGTGGTAAAGAAATTGTTGTAAAGATGATCAAAGAGAAGGAAATGTTCGGAGAAGTTATCCTTTTTGAAGAAAACAGTTATCCCGTAAGCGCAGTCGCTCTGTCAGACAGCTCTCTTCTTATGCTGCCAAAGCATCAGTTTTCCTGTCTTCTTGAGAAGCCGAGATTCCGTGAAGAATTTATTACCGTACTAATGCATAAAATGAGGTATCTTACAAATCAGATACAGTACCTTGCAAGTTATGATGTTGAGGAGAGGCTGTTCCGGTTTTTTAATGAACATTTCGGCAAAAAAGATAAATTCAAAATAGATATTTCCAAAAAAGATATTGCTTCAATCATAAACACAACTCCCGAAACTCTCTCCCGAGTCTTGCTGAGGTTAAAAAAAGAAAATAAGATTGACTGGGACGAAAGCACAATAACCATAAAAAAAGGCTGAAATCAGATTAAGCAGCCAACAGAGCAAATATATTATTCTTGCACCCCCCCGTTAAAGAAGATGCAGTAACCTCACTAAAATTAATGGCTTTAAAGCAGATATCCCGTACAGCTAAATTGAATACTGAATATAGAGTAGCGTGGCAACATAACAAAAAAACATCTGTATATATACTTCATGCAGGCGCAATTGAGATTAAATTTTCGGGGGGTGCAAGTTTTTAAATAAAAAACGTTGATTTTAAACAGATAATTTGATATTATTTATACAGAGAAAATAATTTTTCTATTATAAAATTACTATTGATGAATCCAGGAAAATTAAAATGACATTCAGAAAGTGGGTTAACAAGCTTAATGAAACATATATGAGCGGATATACATGGGACATTTATAATGATTCACTAATTAGTGATACATTAACCCGGGATCAAATACTGGCCATACAGTGGCAAAAGCTTACAGCCATTATTAATCATGTATATGAGAACGTACCTTTTTATCGCAGGCAATGGAAATCTCTCGGCATACACCCCAAAGACATTCATGATTTCACTGATTTCAGCAGTAAAATACCCATTGTCACCAAAGAGGATGTCAGAAATAATATTGAGCTGTTTTTTGCAGATAAAATTCGCCCCGGATTATACAAAGTTAATACATCAGGATCAACCGGAATCCCCGGCACATTTTATCATGACAGTTATTCACGCAGTTATGCAATAGCAATGCGATACAGGGGCAGAAACTGGTGGAATGTATCCCCAACCGATAATGAAATCAGAATCTGGGGAAGATCAACTTCTTTCAGCCCCTCCCTGAAAGTACGCACAAAAGACAAACTTAAACGATTTAAAGATCGTCTGATAGGCGTCAGATATTTATCTACTTTTTATATGCATGAAGAAAAACTGGATTACTGGCTGAATGCAATAAGACAGCATAATCCTGTCGTTATTTTAGGATATGCCTCGGCCATTTATACTTTTTCAAAATACCTTAAAAATAAAAATATCAATCTTTTTGACCTACCATTAAAAGTAATAACATACACCTCAGATTCTTTCTATGATCACCAGAAAGACTTAACACGCCAGGTATTTTGTAAAAATATTGCTTCTGAATACGGATCAGTGGAGATTGGAATTATCGGATTTGAGGCGCCTTGTGGAAATATCCATATAATGGACGACGCTGTATATCTGGAAAGCATAGAATTTAACGATGAAAAAAATCAATTAGTCGTAACAAATTTAGAGAATTTTTCTTTCCCTTTAATCAGATACCATACTCAGGACACAGGAACAGTATCTCAAAAAACATGTTCCTGTGAAAGTCCTTTAAACATAATGCACCTTGAACAGGGCCGTATTTTTGACTTTTTTTATAATGCAAAAGGTGAATTAATTGATCCTGCCAGCATTGACCACGCTGTAAACAGGCCTTTATACACTGAAAAAGGATGCCGGAGATATCAAGTTATTCAGCAGACAATGGATCAGATTGATGTAATAATTGAATCTTCTTTTCCTGTCTCTGATAATGCAAAAGCAGCTATTATAAATAATCTTAATAATCTGATAGGCAAAGATATTTCTGTCAATATTTTCCGGTCAGATCACATAACACCCGAGAAGTCAGGGAAGTTTAAATTTATTATTTCGCATTTGCATTAAAAATATATTTTTACGTTATTATTAACTGGGAAAAACGGATAACCGAATGTCAGAAAACAATAATAAAAAAACTCTTTATCAAGCAGTACGGATAATATCAAGCATAGGGCTTATTTCAATTATCTTATTAAAAACAAATTTTCATGATCTATTCAAAGTAATTAAAACTGTAAATCCGGTTTTTCTTCTTCTCGCAATGTTATTCATGTTCTGTGAAATACTATTAATGTCTTTAAGAATGCACTATTTGTTGAAAATAAAATCAATGAAGGTACCTTTTTACGCATTAATAAAATTTAACATGATGGGAAGTTTTGTCGGCAATTTCCTGCCCACAAAACTTGGCGTTGACGGATTAAGGACCTATTTTCTTGCAAAATATACAAAACAGACAGTGCACAGTATTTCACTTATTACATTTGATAAATTTCTTAATATTATTGTTGTTACAATATTTGCTACTTTAAGTTTTGTCTTTGCAGGCTATTATAAAAGGTTTCCCTCATTCGGGGTCCTTATTTTAACAATGATTACCGGAATATTTTTGGTTTTGTTTCTTGTAAGAGAGAAATCCGGAATAAAAGTAAAGGACTATTTAAAACGTAAAAAATGGTCTGGAAAAATTGTTGCTTTTATTAATGAGTTTTCAGGCTCTTTTGCACAACTACACTACAATAAACACAAACTATTGATAATTTTTATCTTAGGTATATTTTTTCAAATAAACCGAATTATTACAACGTATTTTTTTGCAAGAGCAGTAAATATCAATGTTGATTTTATGTATTTTTTTCTCATTGTCCCCATAATAATGATTCTTGGCATGCTGCCATTCTCTTTTGCCGGAATCGGAATAACTCAATTCAGCGCAGTCCAGTTTTTTAAGCTTGTGGGAATACAAACCGAGTCTTCTCTTGGTTTTACGATGATTATATATTTCTCCAGAATTGTAATTGCCTTTCCAGGGCTTTACTTTTTTTACAAAGAAGGCATGGGCACACTTATGGAATCTGTTTCCAAAATCGGTAAACAGTGGACAAAAAGAAATGAATCTGATTCAGAATGATACCGGGCTGTTCAAAATATTCACATTTAAAAGAGGCGGCTTTATAAGGCCGCCTCTTTTAAATTTTGATTCTTAAGTTTCCTTAATCTTTTTATCTTCTGATTTCTCAGCTTTTTTCTTCTCCTTCTCAGGGGGATTAAGCAGCTTTACCCTATCTTTAAGATGTTCTTTTATCTTCAGATACGGCACGCCTTTTTCCCACCATTCCGGAGCAGGAGCATCTTTTAAATAATGGTCAAAAAATTCTTTCATCCTGACCATATAATCTTTACGGTTTTCCATCTTTCTAAGGCCATGATTTTCACCTTTATACTCCAGCAAAACAACGGGTTTTTTAAGCCGCCGCAGAGTATTAAAATATTCAATCCCCTGATTCCAGTCAACAGCTCCGTCCTTATCATTATGAAGAATAATAAGTGGAGTAACAACCTTTTCAGCATGGTATACAGGTGAGTTTCTTGTATAAGCATCAAGATTATCCCAGAAACCGCCGTAAAATCTGCCCTGGCTGGATTCAAAAATAGCCATGTTTCCGCCTCCTGAATTCCAGTAGATAGAGGAATACATACTTATCATATTTGTAAGAGGAGCACCTGCTACTGCTGCTTTAAATATCGGTGTCTGAGTAATATCAAAAGCCGTCTGATAACCTCCCCATGAATGCCCATGAATTCCGATATGATCTTTATCAACAATTCCGGTTTTAATTGCAGCTTTTACAGCAGGAACAATACATCCTGCAGAAGACATCCCCGGATCATTTATCTTAAAAGTAATGTCCGGAGTCAGAACCGCATAACCATTACTTGTGTAAAACGCTTGATTAAAACCTCCCCATGCTATGCCGGGCATAGGATAGTTATTCGCTCTCTGGGACAGTTTTTCGTACATGTATACAATTGTAGGATAACTCTTGCCCTTTTCGTAATTAGCAGGCAGGTAAAGTGCTCCCTGCAGTTTTTGTCCGCGGTCATTGATAAAATCAACAAGCTTGACTCCTGCAGACCAGCAGAACTCTTTTTGCTGAGGATTTGCATTTGTTATACGTTTTCCGTTCTGCAGGTTATTGCCTGCAACATAGTAATCCGGAAAATCATGATTCGTTTCTCTTGTGTAAAGAAAGACATTTTGGTTCTTTGCTTTAAGAAGCCTGCTGAATGAAGCATTCCCCCACAGCAGCCTCTTCGGTCCCGGCCTGCCTTTGTCAATTTTCACAATTCCCTTTTTTTTGGTCCATTCTCCGTATACGGTAAAATACTGAGGTTTTGAGAAATCAACTCCCTTTTCTTTGTGATAAATTCTGAAACGATATTGATAGCGCAGAGAATCTTTTCTGCCGTTAAGAGTAAGATTTACTCCATGCCCTCCGTGAACCGGTACTGACCAGATATCCCAGTTATCGTTTAAAAGAACGCCCTTGCCGTTTTTTAGCCACGACATAAAACGCGTGGGAGGATTCTTTACGTTGTGATCATCTTCCGTATTAATAAAAGAAACAGGAAGATTTTTTGTTATATTGTATGATCTGGAATTTAGCATATCATAAGTATAAAAATTCCCTTCTTTATAATAGATAAAATGTGTACCATCAGGAGAAGGGCTGTAATCCCATCTGCTCTTTTTTAAAACGAGTTTACGCTTTCCTGTTTTAAGGTCCAACACATATACATCTCTGTAAAAGCGGCCGTCAAGATTGCCCATTAATTCATAAGCGTTGTCATCATATCCAAGTGCATAATGTCCCTTTGGAGCTGCTTCTACTCTTCTTATATCATCATCTGCAAGACGGAAGAATTTTTTCTCTTTTACTCTGTAAATTGAGAGATAACTGTATTTCTTGTCTCTCTGCTCTTCCACCCACTGCTGAGACTGGAGTCTTTTATCCTTCCAGTGCCAGATAACCATGTCTGGCAGTTTGGGTTCATCTTCCTTCTTTTCCCCCATTTCCTTACTGCCTTTTTTATCTTTGCCTTCCTTCTTGTCTTCAGCCTCTTTTGCTTTCTTTTTCTCCTCTTCTCTCTTCTTTTCGGCTTTATCTGTCAGCTCGGTTTTATTTATCCCGAAAATAATTGCAGAGAGATCTTCTGTCCATTCAGGGGCTCTGTTATGGCTGATAGTCATATTTTCAGGAAAGGATGCGTCTTTGAGCGGATTATAAACTATTTTTACAGGGGATTTTTTTGAAAAATCACAGAACCCGATTAGTGTGTAGAGTTTATCCTTGTAATCTTCATTTTTCTTGCCTTTAAGCACAGCAAAAGCATCACCCTTTTCTGTCCAGCTTAATTTTTCAAAAACTGCCATATCATTATCAAGGGACTGCAGCACTCCTGTGTACATATTTCGCAGAAGAATACCGTTGCCTTTTTTACCTTCAGCATCTACAACCATTGAAAGCCATTTACCATACTTGTCAAATTGAAACTCAGAGATGCTTCCAAAAAACAGACTCTTGCTGTTATTAAGATTGTAAAGAAGCAGCCCTGCCCCTTTTGCCTTGTCTTTTGATTTTGAAGAATTCTCGGATGAATACTCTTTCAATGCTATCCAGTCAGGATTTTCTCCTGAAAATTCAAAATTCTGTATTTTATCAAAAGTTGTGTCTTTTCCTGTAGTTAAATTTACAAGACACAACTTATCGTAAAGTTTTTTCCTCGTCTTTTTTGATGCTTTAACTGCTTTTGTTGCAGGAGATATTGCAAATGCCGCCCACTTTGAATCAAATGAAAATAATATTTTTGTGCCGTACCCCTTTTTACCTGCTTCAAATTTATATTCAGTTGTATCTGCAGTATTTCTTAATATAACTTTACTATCGCCTTCATTAGGTGATAAAACATATCCGAACCATTTGCCGTTATTTGATACTATTGCCGAACGAATACTTTCCCATTTTGCAATATCCCAGATTGCAAGTGGCTTCTTTTTAATACTCTGCCCTTTTTCCGCAAAGACTGAAAGATTGAAAATAAATAAAATCGCCAGTAAAATTGGTAAATATCGCTTTCCTATTCGTTTCATTTGTTATCTCCCATTTTAATTGAACTATCTTTTTGATTATAATTATTATTAACAAACGGCATCATATTTTGTACGTACAAAAATACCGAATGTTTTAAAAAACTTCCGCCTTTCTGTTATATCTATCTTCTCTTGCATAAATATCTTTTAATAATTAATCTGTCTGCAGATTTTATTTGTATTTACAAACTTTTTTTGTATATTTTGTGTCTTGATGCATACAGATAAAAATAATAAAAATGGAAAACAATGAAACATGGATTAAAAAAAAGTTTTGCCCGTTCTATCAAACCGGTTGAGACTGAAGAACCAATAGATCTTTTTATATTCAGGCCAATCGGCCTGATGCTAGTAATGATTTTAAAAGATTTACCAATATCTCCGAACGTAATTACTGTATTCTCATCTATTACAGGATTAGCTTCAGGTTATTTCTTTGCTCAGGCAACACCTTTATCTGCCATGCAAGGAGCATTTTTTTTAATCCTTACGAATATTCTGGACTGCACAGACGGCCAGCTTGCCCGGTTCAGGGGCACAAGTTCAAGGCTCGGTAAAACACTTGACGGTATAGGCGATAGTGTAACTTACTTTTCCATAACTGCAGGGGTTACTATCAGCATGATTCACAACAGCAGCATACAGCCGTGGCTATTGTGGGTGTTTGCCGTGATTGCACTTATAAATGAAGTCATACACATACATCTTTTTGATCATTTTAAAAACGAATTAATCTTCTATTCAATACCGGAATACCATGAAAAACTTGAAAGTATTGAATCATTAAAAAACCATAAAAAAACCCCGGAATATATTGCCTCAAGTAAAATACACAAATTTTCCTTTTCAGCATATTTAATCTATTATATAATAGAAGAGACTCTGTCTATGCTTGCACACCCCAAAAATTACAAAGGCTTTCTCGGATGGTATGAAACAGATTCAATAACACCGGAGGAAGTTAAGCAATCATTCCGGAAGAATTACCTCCAATACAATAATCTGATGGTCAGAGGATGGAGCCTCCTCGGTGCAACAGCACATATTTCAGTATTTATTATTGCAGGGCTTCTTAACCGTTTGGACCTTGTATTTTGGGTTATATGTGTTCCTTTTAATATATGGCTTGTTTTTTTAATAATTGCCCAAAGAACTATTTTCCATTATGAATTGAGGAATGCTGATAAAATAATTTCAGGTTAATCAGCTTCCTGCAGTTCCTCTGGTTTTTTTACCAGAATATCTGAAAAATACTTTGCAGTTACAAAACCGCCTAATATTGCTGTTAAAAACTGGTAGAAGAAGCGCCACAGAAGTACAGCAACTCCAAGAAGATATTTTGGCACTGCTCCTGCAAAAATAATTACAAATATCACTTCTCCCAATCCGGATGTACCCGGAGTAGGCATAAACACAATAAGAAACAGCAACAATGCACTTAAAGCAAATCCTTTAACATAAGGCAATGATATTCCCAAACCGCTGAATATTGCCCACAGCATTGCAACCTGAGTCAGATACATCATTCCGCTTAAAAATGTCCCGGCTGTAAAATAACCAAACCCCGTACCAAAAAACTGCCGGAAACTGGCACGTGCAACTAATATCTCTCTTGATGATTTTTCAATGAAATTTTTCTTATCTTTAATAATATGCAGTCGTTTAAGTATGTGTGCCGCCATACCTGCAAATTTAATGACTATATTCGGGCGTAAAAGTCCGGCGACTGCAATGAAACCAAATGCTATAAAAAGTCCGCCGGTAATCAGAAATATTATTCTGAGGCTCTGTATACTCGTAATTAACCGCCCGAAAAACAGCAGAGAAAAAATGGCTCCAGAAAACACAAACAACGCCATTGTCAGAACTCTTGTTATTACTACTGAAGTGCCCTTGCCGCTTGATATACCCTCTTTCCTCAATACATAAACCATAAAAGGCTGGCCGCCAAAGCTGAATGGTGTAATTAAATTGAAAAATACAATTAATGCGGACAATTTGACAGCTTCAAAAAATTTAATTGTTTCGCCTGTTCCTTTAACAAAAAATAACAGCCTTAAGCCATCAATAAATAATTCGGTAAAATACAGGCCTATGACTAACAACAGATATCTGATATCTATTGATTTAACAGCCTTGTATGTTTCACTGTTTGCAGTAAACAGAAAAATCAATACAATTGTAATAAAACTCAGCCCTAAAAAAATGAGCAGTCTTCGCATGTTCAGGGATAATTTCATTCTTGGCCTGTAAAATATGTTTTTATAATCTCCTGAGCTCTTTGATAATCATCAGGAGTGTCAATTTCAATGCATTTATAGGGAGAGATATCTAATCCAAAAAGCTCCTCTCCTTTATCAATCACTGCCTGGAATGAAAGTTCATAAAATTCATTCGCGCCTGATTTATAATTAATACTTATATCAAGCTCATTAAATAATTCAGTTCCGAATGATGCACTGAATTTCTCTATTCCGATTGATTCTCCGTTTGAAGATTCAATGTTCAGTTCCTTGCTTATTTTACGCACTAATCCGAAACTATCTAATTTCACTTTCATATCTTCGGCAAATATATCTCCTTCTGTTCTTACAGAAAGAATGTCTTTGTGTTTGTCATCCAATACTTTTTGAATAATATGCCGGTCAAAAACTATATCTGCATCAAGCAGTAAAAACTGTCCGTATATTGAATCCTTTGCCAGCCACAAAGAGTAGCTGTTATTGGTAGTTGAATATTTATCATTATGTATCCACTTGACATTCAAACCGGGAAAATGTTTAAGCACATGTTCCTTTAACTGATCACTTTCAAATCCTGTAACTATGACAAATTCATTCAAACCGGCCCAAATCAAATTTCGGAGTGTAAAATCCAAAATGGTTTTGCCGTCAGACAGAGGTAAAAGGCACTTGGGTTTTGAATTAGTTAACGGCTTTAATCTTTTTGATTCCCCTGCTGCAAGAATAACAACCTGCATTATTTAGTCCCGTAATTTAATAGTACAATAAACCTCTGCTTAAAATAAATTTTTCTAAGCTACAACATAGGGAGCAAATATACAAGAAATTTTATTTGTAATTTTTAAAAAAAACCTTGAGTTATTTAAAAAAATGAATTAAATTTATCGTCTTTAAAAATAACGTAGGAAATGGTAGTACCAATAATAATTGTAAAATTGGACTTTTGACCGGGGATCAGATAATTATGCAGAAAATACTTCTAAATAAAAACGAAAACAAATACGGGCCTTCTCAAAAATGTCTCGACACACTGACTAATGCAAAAATAAATGATTTAACCGATTATACGAGAGATGACAACAACACTCTGCGTACCAAACTGTCGGAAAGATTCAATGTCCCTGTTGAGCAGATAATTCTCGGCTATGGTTCAGAAGATCTGATTCACCGCATATTTGATACATTTCTGCAGCCGCAGGATAAAGTATTGCTATGCAGCCACGGCTGGTACTACTATTGTAACCTATGCAAAAAAAGAAACATGCAGCAGCACCATTATCATCTCTACAGGCAAAAGGACAATTATATTTATAATTATGATGAACTTCATAACCAGTTTAATGAAATAAAACCCAAATTAACCATAATCGGTTCCCCGACAAATCCTACAGGTACATGTTTCAGCACTTCCGAATTTGAGAAAACGATTGCAAATGTCCGGGATGATCAGATTCTTTTCTATGATATTGCCTACTACGGGTTTTCAAAAGAAGATGACCCACCCATTGCAGAATGGATTAAAAATTCTAAAAATCTGGTTATCACAAGCTCCTTCTCAAAATATTTTGCTCTCGCAGGAGTGAGAATAGGTTATGCATTTATAAGCAGCAATTTAATCGATAAATTTATGCCAAGCAAGAGACTCCTCGGGTTCAGTCAAATCCTGGAGAATGTAGCAATAGCTGCACTTGATTCTGAAGATTACTACTCGGATATAGCAGCAAAAATTGGCAATGACCGCAAGGCAATTATCCAAAAAATTAACTCCATACCCGGATTCACTGCATTTGATTCCAAAGCAAATTTTATCCTTGCGGAGTACCCTAAAGAGGTGAGGGAACTCTTTGAGCAGGAACTTGACAAAAAAAATGTCCTGATTAAATTTATCTCAGGCGAGCCATTATTCCAGAATATGGTAAGGATAAGCATAGGCACACAAGAGCATACAAAACTGCTTCTCGAAGCATTGGACAATCTGTCATATATTCTGGAAAAAAATTATGCTGACAGTATTGAAGCTTCTGTTATTGAATAGACATAATCTTTTCGCTTTCAGTAATACAGCCTTATTATAATACTGACAGCAACGGTTATCATCATTTATAACTTGGAAATATTAAACTGCCGCTGTTTTCTTTGTAACAAAAATAAAATCCATAAACCGTTTCAGCCACACAGCAATTGCTGCTAAGATCAGACGTGGAATTGTAATCCACCATGCTGAAACTCCTATAGCAACAAAAAGCATAGTATCTTCCAATAAAGAGTGTGAAATCGCAACATGATAATTTAAAAGGTTCACATTATCACGGGATATCTTTCCCCGCTTTACATAATCCAACATCACACCCGACCCGTATGCAAGGCCCAGAGTATTGGCAATAATCCAGAGAAATGCTGCCTGATATGGAACGCCAAGGATCAAGAGAGGATATTTTAAAATACTGGAAAGGAATTCCGTAACACCGAACTCTTCCAGAATTCGCTGCAGTATCATGAGCAGAGTAATAAGTATCATAATTTTGATACAGAGATGTAAAATCCCAACAGCCCATATTTGCAATTCAATCATAAAGCCGCTGCCTGCTGAAATTGTACTCTTAACAACTGTTTCTGGCAGTTGTAATGAATCTGAAGGAAGAAATTTATTAAGTGCCACTGCGCCTGCAAAACTCGCAGAAAGCCTTAGTATAATCATCTTTAATGCAGATGAGCCTGTTTTTTTCTGAACCATGCTCTCTACAGGCAAATTGTGAGAAATGAGACACATTAGTGCGAGAATAGTTACAATACGTCCTGTAAGGCCAAGAGTTTGTATTACGGCTATACTTGAATAGACATTTAAAAAACAGGCAGTTGCAAAAACTATTGCAGATTCTCCGGGCAACCCTGCAAAAGCGAATGCAGGAGCAAAGAACTGTGCAATAACTTCAAGTACACCTGTTATTTTGAGAATAAATACTAAAAAAGAGACCGGAACAGTAATTGATAACAGCCAAACACCTGTTTTAAGTGCAGGCGGCATGGCATCTTTAACGCATAAACGTAATCGTTCCTGCCATTTTGTGATATTTACAGCATCCGGTTCGTGCTCAGTATTTTGTTCCATTCAAACCCCGTATCACATTACAAATACATATAACAAAACATTTTCAATCCGGATTAATAACTTCCTTTTTCTGCAACAACCTTTACAGATTTTGAAGGCCTGCTTTCCATACCAGTACCGATTATCAATTTCCCTCTGCCGATGACTTGAGTAATTGAATAAAAATAGTCCTGTCCCTGTTTTACAGATTCGTCAATATAGCTTGATTTAAAAACAGTTGCAAATCTTTTTCTGGTTAAAAGAGAATCAAAAGAATCAGATGTATCTCTGTAAACAGCATAATAGTCTGCGCCTTGCGTTGCATTCCACCTCAGATGGACATACTTATTATGATCAACCGATGCTGAAAGGCCGGAAGGGCTTTTTAGTAAAGTATTTTTTCGAATAATTATTCTTATCCCGTGTTTATTTTTTTGTATATCCTGAGAAAAGGCAATATAAATTTTATCATCAAAACTTTTTACAATTGGATACATACAGTTTCCCTGTGCATTCTTAAGGGGTCTTTCGTCTTCCCATGTAACCCCATTGTTGTAACTCCGGATAATTGATATCCCTTTCGGCCACATATCCTGAAAAACAGCAAACATAGAACCACTGCCTGTTTTTACAATTCCCGGAAATGTACCCTCCATACCTGTATTAAAAGGTAAAGACCATGTATGCCCCCCGTCTTTGGAGATACTCTCATATATAAAACCCTGCGAGTCCCTGCTCTGCATAAGGCAGAGAAAATCTTTTTCCCCTGTCTCGATAATTGAAGGATTTTCCAAGTTGAAACTATCCGTACTATCTCCCGAAAATATATCAACTCTGCGCCAGGTCTCACCCCTGTCTTCGGACAGAAGAGCACCGACATAGGATGCTACATCTCCGGAAGCAGCAGATACACCCACAAAAAGATCTCCGTTTTCAGCCTCAAGAATCCCTCCTGAAACATTCAGGCTGCTCTTTTCTCCTGCCGGAATCATACGAGGGGCTGTAAATGTCACTCCATTATCAAATGACTCTATAAGGAAAATACCGATCGGGATATCACTTCCTTTTTTATCATCACGTCTCGATTGATTAAACACAATGATAACCAGCCCATCCTTTAACCGGCACACTACCGGATTATAGCATTTCCATCCGCTTTTTACAAGTACGCCGGGTTTTGACCATCCAGCTATACCGGACTTTGATTTGCACATCAAAATTTCCGATTCGGCGCTCCTTTCATTATGTTCCGTAAAAACTACAAAAATTTTACCGTCTCCCAATTTGATAAAATCCAGATGGCCCATATTGTTATCGGATTCAATAACTGTGGCCACTTTCTCCGTATCAATTTTATATAATTCTTTAATTTTTCCGCATCCAGCAAATAAAACTGCGAAAAACAAAACCATAATATATTTTATTCTCATAATACCTCCAAAAATATTTTTTTGCAACTATTTTTCTCTCTTAAGTGTCTATATATATGAAGAGGAAAAAACAAGGAGAAAAAATGTTAACAACAATTATCGCCATAGTATTCATCGTACTTCTTCTGGCATGGGGAGCTCCTGTAAAACAAAAATCAGTATAAGCATCAAAAGTTCAATTTTAATACCGCTGTGCCCAGAATGCATCTTTAAAATGTTTTATTGATACACTGCTTTTTTGGAAAACAACTGCAATTACATCAAATCTGTAATCTTCAACATCAGGGTTCTGAGATCCAATATATCGCTCAGCAATCCTGGCAATCTGGCGCTGTTTTTTCATACTTACCCTTTCTTCGGGATTTCCAAACTCCAGGCCATTGCTGCTTTTTACTTCTACAAAAACAATAGTATCATGTTCACGAGCTATTATGTCTATCTCTCCATGGCCGGAACGAAAATTTTTACATACAATCTTGTAGCCAAGCTTTTCTAAAAATTTTACAGCTTCGAATTCTCCTCTTCCTCCTGTAACAAGATTCCTTCCGTTGTTCGTCATAAGTTCCCCCATCCTCCGATTTTGAATGATCTTCTGTGAATCGGGCACATACCGAATTTTTTAACTGACAGAACGTGTTCTTTTGTGCCGTAACCTTTATGTTTGTTAAATCCATATTCCGGATATATTTTATGAAATTCCATCATCATTCTGTCACGTGTTACCTTTGCAATAATTGATGCTGCCGCAATAGAGAATGATAGAGAATCTCCCCTGATAATGGGTTTCTGAGGCCATAAAACATCAGGTATTGCTCTTCCGTCCACAAGCAGAAAAAGAGGCGATGCACTTAATTCGGAAACAGCAATACGCATGGCCTTGTAGGTGGCCTGCAGAATATTTATCCTGTCAATTTCCTCTGAGTCAACAACTCCTACACCTATTGAAAGGGCTCTCTCTTTTATTATTTGAAATATTTCTTCTCTCTTTTTCGGTGTCAGTTTTTTTGAGTCGTTAACTCCGGTAAAAAAAACATCTTTGGGAAAAACGACTGCAGATGCTACAACAGGCCCTGCAAGAGGGCCTCTTCCGGCCTCATCTATTCCCGCTGCATAACTGCCTTTCAGCCAGACCTCCCGATCATAAATCAGCATCTTCTCTATTCGTTCGATTTCCAAAGCTTCAGACAGCATATTTGAATCTACCCCTGTTTAATAATTATTTCATCAACAAACAGCCATCCCTTATTACCTGCTCCGGGATGCCACTTGGGAATATCCCCTATATTCTGAGCCCTGACTCTTACGTATCTTGTTTTTAAATTCCTGAACTTCTTAACAATGTCCTTTACAATTACTCCCTCTTCGTCTTCAGGGACATTACTCTTTAATTCCGCAGCTTTTGAAAAATGACTGCCGTCATCTGATACAAAAATATCAACTTTCTTCGGCATCCATATCCACGACCGCTGATTCTGCAGGAATCCGGCCCCTATTTCAGTTACTGCTTTGACTTTTCCGAGATCCACAACAGCATCAAGGTTCCTGCCGGAATAGCCCTGCCACATTCCTGTCATAAAATCATTGCCGCCGCGCAGTTGGTCAATAAGCCCCTCTTTCCCTCCTGCTGTATACTGATTATCATATTTCGTATTAAGAATAATTTTCCAGTTATGATTAATCTTTAAAAATTTTGATGTAACACAAAAACTGAAACCCCATCCGCTTAAATAGGAAACCATTTTAATTGTTGTTGTTTTTTTAAGAATAATAGGTTTTTTGTATATCTTTGAGTTTTTTGTCGGATAAGATCCGTCAAGAGTGTAATAAATTACTGCATTTGTATCGGGTGCTGCAAACTCTGCAATTGTTGAATTTCTGAATGTCCGATCCCCTCTTTTCACATACGGGACTCTTGTTATAAGCTCATCATTGATGCCTGAAACCGGCCTCTGCCCCTTTCCGGATCCCCATTTGTGATCAGGCTTTCCCGACATTGTAAATGACAGCACCCCTCCGTTCATAATATCATTATGACTTATAAACGATTTTGAATACTCTTTCCCGTTAAGCACTGCAGATGTTATATAAAAGTTCTTTCCTGGTAAATTTTCCGCTTCAACAGTAAAAATTTTTCCGTTTTCAAGATGAATCACAGCTTTTTTAAAAACCGGAGTGCCGATTGCATAAACCGTGCTGCCCGGTGTAACAGGATAAAACCCGAGAGCACTTAGTACATACCATGCAGACATCTGGCCGCAGTCTTCATTTCCGCTTAAACCGTCAGGCTCGTCTCTGTACATTTCAGAAAGTATCTTATGCACTATCTGCTGAGTTTTCCATGGTTTTCCTGCATAATCATACAGATACGCAATATGGTGGCTCGGTTCATTCCCGTGAGCATACTGCCCTATCAGCCCGGTAATATCAGGCTGTTCTCTTCCACTCAGTTTTGTTTTTGCAGAAAACAGGCCGTCAAGCTTCTTTGAAAAAAGCTCATCACTTCCATAGAGGGATATAAGGCCATTTACATCCTGAGGCACAAAAAACGAATACTGCCACGAATTACCTTCTGTAAAATTAAAATTTACTTCTGCAGGATCAAAAGGGGAACTCCACATTCCATTCATTCGTGCACGCATAAAATGCGTCTGCAGATCAAATATATTTTTATAATACTGAGCCCTTTTTGTGTAAACTCTGTAATCATCATCTCTGGCAAGTGCTTTTGCCATCTGTGCAATACACCAGTCATCGTAGGAGTATTCCAGAGTCTTTGATACAGATTCTCTGTCCGCATCATAAGGGATATATCCCTGTTTTATATAAGCATCAATTCCGAAACGTTTTTGTCTGCTGCTTGCTTTCATAGCTTCAAAAGCAAGATCAGTATCAAAATTTTTAATGCCCTTTACAAAAGCATCTGTAATTACCGGTACTGCATGATAACCTATCATGCAATGAGTGTAATTGCCTGCAAGTTCCCACATCGGCAGATAACCGCCGTTTTTGTATTGATTCAGAAAAGTTTTTATAAAATCCAATGTTCTTTTCTGCTGAATAATTGTAAACAGGGGATGCTCGGCACGGAATGTATCCCACAAAGAGAATATTGTATAATTTGTAAAGTTCTCTGCATAATGGATTTTATTATCCGTACCGCGATATCTTCTGTCAACATCCATGAATAAGTTAGGAGCACTAAAAGAGTGATATAGCGCAGTGTAGAAAATAGTTTTATTCTTTCTAGAATTGTCTTCAACTTCAATTACATTCAATGCTTTGTTCCATGCATTCTCTGCATCTGATTTGACTTTCTCAAAATCCCATCCCGAAATTTCAGCATCAAGATTTTTTCTTGCGCCATCAATATCAACTGCTGAAATTCCAACTTTGACAAGCAGAGGCCCGCTGCCGAGAGAGTCGAAATGCAGTATTGTCTTGATATTTTTCCCCTTTGCTGTTTTATAATTGCCGCATAGCGAATCATTTAAAAATATTTCAGAATTTGAAAACGGCCGTGAAAAACGGGCAACAAAATAAACATATTGATCGTCTGCCCACGATGATGATTCCCGGAACCCTTCGATCTCACCGCTGCTGACAATTTTTATTCCGGACTTTAAGACCCTGTCACGATGCTTAAGATCAATCAAAACACCTGGCTTTGCGTCTCTCGGGAAAAAATATCTGTGGAATCCCGCCCTTTTTGCAGCTGTCAGATCAACTTTTATTTTGTAATCATCAAGAAAAACCGAATAAAAACCGGGAGATGCTTTTTCGCGTCTATGTGAAAATCTCGAACCGTATCCCGAATCAGGGGAACCTTTATATCCGCTGTCAAGATGTTCATTACCGGTAAAAGGCATGAAAAGGATATCACATAAATCAGGAATACCTGTTCCGCTTAAATGAGTGTGGCTGAACCCGTAAATAACATTATCAGAATAATGATAGCCGGAACATCCGTCCCATCCTGTCAGCCTTGTATCAGGGCCTAACTGTACACTTCCGAACGGAACTGCTGCACCGGGATAAGTATGCCC
>JAGGVB010000069.1 GCA_021158245.1 bacterium
ACACGCCATTCTCATCGTATGTATCTGCGTAAGGCCCAATACTCTTTCGGATGGGACTGGGGGCCTATGCTTCCCACATCAGGAATCTGGCGCTCCATATATCTTGAAGCATTTGACAGTATTCGAATTAAAGATGTTTCCGTAAGAACAGTATCGTGCACTGCTGGTGCTGCACAGCTTGAAATTGAAGGCGTTATTGAAAAAGGAAAAGACAAAGGTGTAACATGTAATGCCAGACTGGATAACGGAGAGGAAACCATTTTTGCGGAAGCTATTCCCGAAGGGCACAGAGTCCGTTTTTCCCTCTCCGTTGCCGATCCAAGGCTGTGGTGGCCCAACGGCTGGGGAGAACCGTTCCTTTATGATTTCTATTTTTCAGTTTTGTCCGGGGGGAAGGTTATTGATGAGAAACATTTCAAATATGGAATCCGAACCACGGAACTTCGTTTGTCGGATGATAAAGGCGAAAACAGCTTCCGAATTCTTGTTAACGGCAAACCTGTTTTCTGCAGAGGGGCTGACTGGATTCCTGCAGACAGTTTTATTCCGCGGATAACACATGAAAAGTACAGGACGCTTCTTGAAATGTCCCGTGATTCCGGTATGAATATGCTGCGTGTATGGGGAGGCGGAATATATGAAGATCCGTATTTTTATCAGCTCTGCGACGAAATGGGAATTATGGTTTGGCAGGATTTTATGTTTGCATGCGGTGCATATCCGGAGATAAAAGATTTTCTGCAGCAGGTGGAAGAGGAAGCTGAAAGTGTTATTAAAGAATTACGGAATCATCCTTCAATCGTTATCTGGTGCGGGAACAACGAGAATGAGTGGATATATTATCGTGAGCAAAACGATTCTCCTGAAAATATGTCAGGTTTTAAAATATTTCACAATATGCTGCCGGAGATCTGCGAAAAACTTGACCCGACCCGTCCTTACTGGCCGTCCACACCGTGGGGAGGAGATGATCCGAACAGCGAGGACATGGGCAACCGTCACTCATGGGATATCTGGAGCCGATGGGTAGATTTTACAGAAGTGATAAACGATCATGGAAAATTTATCTCTGAATTCGGATTTCAGGCTCCTGCTTCAGTTGAAACCATGGACAGTTGTTTGAAATCAGAGGACCGTAATCCCGAAGGAGAAATCTTTTCAAAGCATCAGAAGCAAGAGGAGGGCAATGAGCGTCTTTTCCGATTTCTTGCCGCTCACCAAAAGGTGACTACAGAATATGTCCCCTTTATTTACGCTTGTCAGGTCAATCAGGCCGAAGCACTTAAAACCTGCATTGAGCACTGGAGGAGCAGGAAATTTAATACTGCAGGAGCCCTTATATGGCAGTTAAATGACTGCTGGCCGGGGTTAAGCTGGTCAATGATTGACAGCAGCCTTAAACCAAAAGCATCATATTTTTATTCAAAGGAATTTTTTAAACCAATCCTCCTGAGGTTTGAAGAGACAGAAAATTATCTTGTCCTTCATGTAATTAATGATACTCTTAAAAGACTGTGCGGTGAATTACGTATAAATATATTTACTTTTTCCGGTGAAGAAAAAGATGAAAAAGAAGTTACGGTAAATGTTCCTGAAAACAGTTTTTCCAGAATTCCTGTTTTTGACAGGGAAGAAATAGATCGCCTTGATAAAAAACGAGTTTATATTAAGGCTTCAATGATAACTGATACAGGGGAAAGCTTGTACTCAAAGTACATTTTCCTGAGATATAAATGGATGGATTTCCCTGAAGGGGAGATTCGGGCTGAAATAATCAAGAAAAGTTCCAAAGGAGTATATATCAGATGTAAATCGAAGACATTTCTCAAAAGTGTTTATCTGCACCTTCCGGGCTGGTCTTTTTCCGATAATTTTTTTGATATGGAACCAGACAGGCCGAAGGAGCTGATTGCTGAAAATCATGTTGGTTCAAAATCAATAGTCAATGACTTGGTATTTTATTCAGTAGGACATTATGCACCCCGAATGGTTCTGTGGAATACAAGGGGTTGATTCCAGGAGGCATAAGAATGAGTAACATTGCAGATCTATTGCAAAAACACGAAAGTTTAATTAAACGATATGAAAATAACCCCATACTCTCGCCATCTAACTGGCAATATGAGGTTAATGCCGTATTTAATCCTGCAGCTATTGAATTTGAAGGGGAAACATTGCTGCTGGTAAGAGTGGAGGGAATGGACGGGTTTTCTCATCTGACTGCAGCGCGCAGTAAAGACGGTAAGACAAATTGGAGGATAGATTCGGAGCCGACGTGGCTTGCGGACCCGGAGAATTATCCGGAAGAGATATGGGGAATTGAAGACCCGCGGGTTGTCAGGCTTGAAGAGTCGGATACTTATGCTGTAGTATATACTGCTTTTTCCAAAGATGGCCCTCAGGTAGCTTTGGCTTTAACAAAAGACTTTAAAACTTTTGAAAAGCATGGTATAATCATGACTGCTGAGGATAAGGATGCATCTCTGTTTCCAAGGAAGATTAACGGGAGGTGGGCTCTGCTGCACAGGCCTTCCCCTATCGGCCTTTCAACCAAAGCAAATATATGGATTTCATTTTCCCCTGACCTGAAGTACTGGGGTGAACATACAATGGTTTTGGAGGCCAGGGATGGAGGCTGGTGGGATGCAGGTAAAATTGGGCTTGGACCGCAGCCCATTGAAACGCCTGAAGGCTGGATGCTGATATATCACGGTGTCAGAAATACATTTGCCGGAAGTATTTATCGTATAGGGCTGGCAATGCTGGATCTGGATGATCCGACAAAAGTTATCAGGCGCGGAAGAAACTGGGTGTTAGGCCCCCGTGAGATATTTGAAACACATGGAGATGTCGGATATGTCACATTTCCGAGCGGCGTGATCTGGGATAAAGATACAGATGAACTGCGCATCTATTACGGTGCTGCGGATACTTTTGTAGGCCTTGCTACCGCAAAAATGGGAGATGTGGTAGATTACCTGATGAACTCCCCTGAATGCCGTATTTAATTGTCTGCAACTTTTATCACGAGGAATTAATGCCATGGCGAATGTTGTTCTTAAAGAAGTAACAAAAATTTACGGAAAGGATGTTGCTGCGGTAAAGGGCGTGAGCCTGGATGTGAAGGAAAGAGAGTTTGTTGTACTTGTAGGCCCGTCCGGATGCGGCAAATCAACTATTCTGCGGATGATTGCAGGCCTTGAGGAGATAAGCGAAGGAGAGATTTTTATAGGCGGCCGTCTTGTAAATTCAATTCAGGCAAAAGACAGGGATATTGCCATGGTTTTTCAGAATTATGCGCTCTATCCGCATATGACTGTATTTGATAATATGGCATTTGGTTTAAAGTTAAGGAAGGTTTCCAAAAATAAAATTTCGGAACGTGTGCATGAGGCCGCAGAAATTCTTGGCATAACCGATCTTCTGAATCGAAAACCCAAACAGCTTTCAGGCGGCCAGCGCCAGAGAGTTGCCGTAGGCAGGGCATTGGTGCGCAAACCCAAAGTATTCCTGTTTGATGAACCTCTCTCCAACTTGGATGCAAAACTGCGTGTGCAGATGCGGCAGGAGATTTCAAAACTTCACCATAAATTGCAGGCTACAATGATATATGTGACTCATGATCAGGTGGAAGCAATGACAATGGGAGACAGGATTGTCGTTTTAAGAGATGGGTCCATACAGCAGATTGATGTTCCGATGAATCTCTATAATAAACCTGAGAATATGTTTGTGGCAGGGTTTATCGGAAGCCCCCCTATGAATTTCTTTAATGGGAAGATAATCAGTGAGAACGGATTGTGGTTTGACGATGGGCAGGTTAAGCTGAAAATACCGAAGCTATATGAAAAACAGATTGAGAAATATATCAACAGAAAAATTATATTCGGAATACGCCCTGAAAATATACTTCAGCCGGATACGCCGGATACTGTGTCTCTTGCCGCTATAAAGGCAAATGTTGAAGTTATTGAACCAATGGGTAATGAAGTAATTCTGCATGCATCGGTCGGGGAAAATTCTGTTGTTGCACGGCTGGGAGTGAATGCCCGGTTTAAACCCGGAGAAGATATTGATCTGTTTTTTGATATGGGAAAGGGGCAGTTTTTTGATGCAGAGACAGAGATGACTATTAAAATGGAGGCAGGCTGATTTGTTTCCATTAAGTCAATATTAAGAAATGTCGGTTTTAATCAAAACGGGAAACATACGGAGTTATTACTAATGCGGAAATCTCAAATTTTAGAATTCGTCGGTGATAAAATTACAGATAAAGATGTTTACAATCCAACTGCGCCTTTTCAGGACAGAGGAGTTACTTATTTGGCTGCAAGGGTTGAATCAAGAAATGAAGAGATAGACAGCGAGGTCCTTTTTTTCAGAGAAAGAGACGGGATATGGTATTCTGACCCGGATACGCCGGTATTCCATTTGCAGGACCCTTTTATAAACAGGATAAATAATGAGCTGATTTTCGGCGGTGTAAAGTATCCTGTAAACGGGAATTCATGGCAAACCTGGTTTTACAGAGGGGCTGATCTGATGAATTTAAAGAAGTTTGCACAAGGCCCTGTTGGAATGAAAGATATTCGGTTAGTTGAACTGCATGACGGCAGAGTAGGAGTTTTTACACGGCCGATGGGGAGTATAGGCGGACGCGGCAAGATTGGTTTTGCAATCGTGGATTCATTGGAACATCTGAACGATTTTGATTGGTACGGGGCTGATCTCATACAAGGCCAATTCTCAGATGACGAGTGGGGCGGAGTGAATGAAGCTCATCTGCTAAGAGACGGCATGATAGGAGTTCTGGGACATTTTGCAACGTTTACTATTGACCAATCAGGAGAAATGAGAAAACATTACAAGTCTGCTGCATTTACTTATGATTATTCAAATATGGAGGCATCTCCGATTAAAATAATTGCGGAGCGGTCCGATTTCCCGGATGGAGATGCAAAAAGATCTCCCGAGTTGGATGATATTGTTATCAGCGGAGGCCTGGTTGATACGGCAGATGGGAAAAAAGAGCTGTATGCGGGCTTATCAGATGTGAATTGCGGAAAGATTGAGATTGATAATCCTTTTAACGGATAATTTTTTAAGATAGAGCAGTAATGTTGAATCCAATTGGCCGATACAGAAATAGGTTGTTAAAATATGATATCCGCTCTTGTGATGTTGCTGTATTGAAAGAAAGCCTGAAAAAGAATAATCCGAAATTCCATCCGGAAGGAGAACCCAAAGCATTTTACGGGCTGACATGTATTGTCCGGATTAATCAAAAATCCTGGCTTTTTCATAGTCTGTGTGAATTACAGAACAGAATTAAAAAAGATTTGGAAAACGCGCAATTGGATAATTTCTTTTCCTTTCTCAAACCGGAATCATTTCACATGACGATCTGTGATATTGAAGCCGGCCCTGCACCTGTTCAAGTTGACAAAATAAATATTCGGGTCAGGCAGCTTCGGGAAGTTTTTGATTTTCGGGATGAAATTCCCAAACACATCTATTCACAAATAAGAGGTCTTGGCCTGCAGGAGACAATAACAGCCCTTGTCAGATTTGATGAAGGGCTTGAATCGGAATTAGAGAATATACTGTCATTGGAGGCAAAGATAAAGGAAGCGGCCTGTGTTAATATCAGGGAGTTTACAGGTCATGTAAGCCTTGCATATTTTACAGGATATCCGGGCGGCAGTATCAGAAAAATAAAAAATATTTTATTAAATTATGCAGAATATAGTCAGGGGGAGTTTGATTTTTCTCAGTTTGATCTTACCTGTTTTACAAATATGAATAAATATATACCAATAATGACGATTGATCTTCACAGGAAGAGTTTGATATTCCACAATAATAATCTTCAAAAATACAAAAAAGAGCTGCAGATTGGAGGGCCGTTTGATAATGGATAAGTTGATCCGATATCCGAAAATATCGGTTCCCGTTAAATCAATTGTCTGCCTTGACCTTGGCAGGGATCGGATAGACGGGCAGATAGCGGCATGTGTTCTGCAGGGCATCGTTAACAGGGAGAGCAGTAAAAAAATTTATGTGATGAATACCTACTGTTATGATAATAACCACGGCGGAGATACTCAGATACAAGTAGCCGGCCGATTTTTAAAGATGCTTTACAATGATATACCCATGGAGAATCTTCAGCATGAAGATGATGTAAATTGGCCCGGGTTTCTATCTCTGCTGGATAAATTTAGAGAATTTGCCAAAGGTATAATTATTTGGGATCCCGACCTGGAACAGGCAACAATTGAAGCAGCAACAACAATTGCCGGACAAACAGACAGCATTGCTGTTTCTCCTGAACTGGCAGATGTATTAATTGGTAAGAATTTCGATGTCACGTTGGATTTAAGAAAATTCAAATTCAGGAATAATGTGGAATGTCTGGACTGGCTTTTGAAGAATTGGTTTGACGAAGCGAACAGAGAAATCGCTTTTACGTGGTCGCACATGACAAATGACAATGAGAGCTGGGGAGCTGCAAATAAAGATTATGTGGTTGCCATGAAGCTGTTCACATATTACCTCGACATTACAGACGAGAAAGAATCCGGACACTATATTGATGTGCTGGAACGCTATCCTCAGGGCACACCGATAATGGGATGGACAGACGAGCGCTGGGCAGATGCACTATTTGCAAGACTGGGATATTTTATGGTACCGTACATATCAGTTGAAAATCTTACGATTCATTCTTCGTTCGCGAGTGTAAAAGGAATTCAGCCTTCTCCCGAACCAGCGGAAATTTTTCAGAATGGAATCTACATTGCCATGTTTGTTGCAGATGGCGACAACTTGCTGCATTCAATGGTTTACGAACCAGATACTATCATGAACAGTGATGCATATAATAAAATTCCATTGACCTGGATTATAAATCCCGGAATAACAGACCTTGCTCCCCGACTGTTTGACTGGTATTATAAGAATCTGGGAAATCAGGAGCTAGGAGCCATGCTCAGCGACGGACATCCTCATAGTGACAGATATTCGGCATTTAAGAGGTATTGTGATTTTTGTGATTATTATATACAGAAAGCAGGTATGTATACCATGAAACAGATGGAGGAGTCGGAAGCTGTTGCATGGAATGTTCAGCCTTATGTTATGAACAGCGGTTATGCAGGTACATGTTCTAAAGGAATAGGGGAATATGAGTACCATCTGGATGGAGAAACATTTCATATAGGAAGCGTAAAACTTAACAACAGTGCTGAGACTATCCGGGAACTGGTGAAGAATGCTCCTGTGCAGGGAGAACCTCTCTTCTTAAATGTTTTTTGCGGAACTGCAGTTTCAGATATTCCGCAAATTGTTGAAAGTATTGCAGCGGATCTGAAAGAATCTGAAATTGAAGATGGTGTCCGCTATTTTTTTCTCAGGAGCATGGATATGGCAGCAACGTTCCGGAAATGGAAGGGATTGTAATTTTCATCTGAATAACAGCAGATGACTGCGTCTGGGGAAAATAAAATTATCCGAATTCCTACACATTAAATCTGAAGTCAATAATGTCCCCGTCCTGAACTATATATGTTTTACCTTCAAGCCTTACCTTGCCATGCTTACGTGCTTCTGCATAAGAGCCGGCTTCTATGAAGTCATTATAAGCAACAACCTCTGCTCTGATAAATCCCTTTTTAATATCACTGTGCACAGCTTCTGCGGCATCTACAGCAGCAGTATTCTTTTTAATAGTCCATGCCCTTACTTCATCTTTTCCTACGGTTAAAAATGAAATGAGGCCGAGAAGATCATAAGAGAGCTGAATTATCCGATTTACAACAGGCTCTTTAATACCGTACTCCTGTAAAAAGGTCTTTGCGTCCTCATCTTCCATCTGAGAAATTTCATACTCAATTTCCCCCTGCACAACTGCACAAACTTCTTTGTCTGCTATGCCGGGCATATCCGGCAAATTCTTATTATCGTCACTGTTGTTTACAAGAACAAGAACCGGCCTGCCGGAGAGGAATGCAAAACCTTTTAATTCCTGGGCATCGGCAAGTTCAGGATAATGCCTTAAAGGTTCATTATTTTCCAGAATTGTGTGGCACTCTTTAAGCAGTTTTTCTTCTTTTTCATTGATTTGTTTATGGCGTTTAATGTCACGTTCCATATGTTCCAGCCGTTTTTCAACGACCATAAGATCATTAAAGATAAGCTCGTCATCCAGTTTTCTGAAATCCTCTGAAGGGTTCGTTATGTCAGATCCGGTAAGTTTGAAATTGCGGAGTATATGGAGAAATGCATCACAATCCCTTACTGCATTTAATCTGCTGTCCTCTCCCGGTTTTACCGCTGCACCTGTCTGCGGGGGCAGGAGATATTCTATTGTGGCATAGATTTTTTTATTAGGATTAAAAATTTCACTGAGTTTATCAATACGCATGTCAGGAACTTTTACAAGAGCCCTTCTGAGGTCATTTTTTTTCTCAGGCTGATGCGGAGAACCTGTCAGTGCTTCAAATAGTGTTGTTTTGCCGGATAGCGCAAGGCCAATAATACCAAGTTTCATAAAATCCTCCTGTATAATCTGTTACTGAAAATATAATGTATTTTGTCCAATTTGTCCACATATAAAATCGGATTATTGCACCATCTGAAAAAATTTCAGTTGCAATTGAGCCTGCAGGTTAATACATTTCAGAAATCAAAAAGAACAGTTGTACGGCTGTTTAATTAATACTCATTTAAACCTACAGGGAAGAAAATGGACAATAGAAATATAATAAGGACAGCCGGCATTGCAGGTATAATCGGGACTATTCTGATGTTTGCAGGCGATATGATTATGTACGGGGGCAATTACAGCGGTTCGGAATATATGGAGGCTTCAAGAAGAATTATGAGCGAAATCCCTCTTTTAAGATTGATGGCGGGAGGTGCCATAGGCCCTGCTGCATCAGTTTTATACTGTCTGGGGTTTTATCATGTTTTTGCTGCCATACGGCAAGGCTCTCTTTTTCTGTCAAAAATATTTCTTTC
>JAGGVB010000070.1 GCA_021158245.1 bacterium
CCCATACACCGCCCCAACCACAAACGCCCCGTTCCTCACAACCATACCCCACCCGATCCTGCTTTTAATAACAGACCCGAAACACCCGCAGTCTGAACTTAAGCCCATTATTGTTCCGTAAATGCTTATGAAAAAGAAGCCTGAAAACAATACTAATGCGGAAATTGATGTAAATTTTTGATACATTCCTGAAATTAACAGCACCCTGATTAAAATCTCAAGAATCGGAAGAATTGAAACAACAGACAGAATTACAAGCTCAGGAATAACCTTTAATTCCAGCATAAGATCAACAGCTTTGGAAGGATCTGCAATCTTTGTAATACCGGAAAAGATTAATAAAATCCCAGAATAATCCTAATCACTCTTACATATTTCACAAATTCCCCCTGAATTTGAGGTTTGGATTCTTAAACTTATGATATTTTCAGATAACATTAAAACAGACCTCTACGGCCAATGTTACCTCTTCCCCTTTGGATATAAACTTGATATGGCTTTTAATCGGATGCATTATTTACTTAAGTATAATAATGTAATCAATATTTTTACTAATGTAAAAAAATACCATTTGTCAAGTATTTTTTTATTATTTATTTTATGCAAACATTTGTGAAGGATAATAATTCTCTTTAACATTAGTATTTCACTTGCAATCTTTAATAAATCCACAGGATTTGGCAGCTTATTACAGGAGCCATGGCATTTGCAGTTTTAATCATCCCGCTGCCCGTGCTGCAAGGACAAATCCCGTAAACCTGACAGAATCCATTAACATTTACAACAATGAGCAGCTATTCTTCTACTGTGTGCGTTACTCCAAAAAATATGCTTTTGGGTTTGATTTAATCGTAATAGGTTGATATTGAAATCCAATTTTTTGCTCTTTCTGTCCATCAGGTATGCAATGACCGGCATGATGCGTTTTACCATGCACGCCAAGTTAACCTTTCATAAGTTGTTTGCGTACCTTTGTGGCCAACTTAGAAAATTCACAATTCAAGAGCAATAAAAAGGCATTCCGTAGCAGATTCAGTATCCGTGGTATACGACTTCTGCGGATAATATAGGGCTGGAATGTCCATTCTCTGGCGTATTCTTGTCCTACTTTCTCGTAGGCTGTAGATCTTGCAAAATTCCGGACAAACTTCCAGGATTCTTCTTCAGCTAGAAAACGCTTTAATTCCAATCCAGTCCACAGTTGAACATCGTCAATTATAACCACACCATTGATCTTCAACATTGGAGCGGTGTAAAACCAGTCTATAGCGGGAATAGGATAACCATGCCCCCCATCGATAAGTACAAGATCCAGATCCTCCTGCTCCAAAGTAGGAAGAACATTTTGGGAATAATCAACGATGAAATGAACATGATCCAGGGAGATATCTTTTCTCAGAGCGTAATCACGAATCAGACTCACTTCCTGTTCGGATGGAACGATGCAGGTATGTACCGATGATCGTACTGCAAATAAAATAGTGCTTATACCAGCACCAGTCTCCAAAGTTTTAGCACCTGGCTTCAGTGTATCATCAATGTATCTCAGTACATCCTCGTTCAAGCCCCAAACCATAGTTCCGCCCCTATGAACCAATGGCGGATCCGAAAAAATATTTTCAAGTTGTAAAATCATACGTTGACTCCTCAATGAAAGCCTGCTTTATTTCCAATATTTGCCTAACGGTTAAATTACCGTTGAATACAACTGACACTGTACAGGATACTGGTTTAAAAATTGAAAATGACAGATCACGTTTTCATCTGGTGCATTTTGAGTTTAGCATTTTTCTTGAGAGTCGAATCAGTTTCTAAATTTTTAGCCTCTCTAAGTACATACAAATTTTCATAATCAGCCGATACTTCTTGAATTTTGATAAACTTTTTATGCGACGAAACAGTAATCTTTTTCCTACCATTTTTTAAAATAATTTGGAGGTAATTCAATCATAATTAAATTCTAAGCTTATTCGTATAATCGTTTTATCTGTCGTATACGACAGATAAAAATTATTTTTTCAAATATCTCAAATAAAACTCCATAATTTCCGACACGTAATCGATGCACGGATGAACAATTTGTCAGATGTTTCACGTCGCCTTGAAGATTATCGCTCATTTTATTAAGTTTCGCCAAAATCTTATGTACATCCGCCCTGGAAATTTATTTTAAATTTTTTATTGCCCTTGCTCTAAACCCAACTTTATATTTCATTATTATCCTATAAAAAATATTTTGTAGCCCCCTAATTTATGTTTTTAAATTTTATATTTTTATTTTGGAAAAAGCTTTTACTACCTATCTATATAACTCTCATTATTTTGTTAAATTACAAAATTTTCCACTTATTGTAAAGGAAATTTTTGTAGGTTCACATATCGACATTGTCAATATAGTCTGTTGAAATTTACGTTTTTAATAGAAACGGGGTTCTCCAAATTATTTTTATTATGTCTATAAGCATTCATTCCCAGCAGATACAATCCTAATGTAATATCAATCTGAGCCTCATCAACCCATCCTGGATAGCGACGTATAAAGGTCTTTAAATGCTTAAAGAATCCCTCAGCCAGATTTGTCGTTCGTAAACGATGCCTCCATTTTATGTCATAATCAAAATAGATAATGAGTTTCTTCTTTTTACTCAAAAAAACTTTTATGGCATCCGCTTCTTTCTCTTGCCAGAATTTAATAAATTGAATAGCTCTTCTTTCCAGTTCTTCTTTTGATAAAGTATCAAACACTTGCCAAAAATCACGCATAAAATGCCGTATGTTCCAGTATTGACGGTTTCTTAGATGTCTTTTCATGTCCTGCGACACATGCCATAAGCACAACTGGTGTTTTACACCTTCGCCAAAAGCAAAATGTATGGCCTTCTCTATACTTGACGTATCATCACTTACGATCACTTCGGGTGTTTTCATTCCTCTGGAGATTAGGGCTCTAAAAAGACTAAGCCATGATGAACAGTTTTCACTCTCACTTACCTGCCAATCAAGAAAAATTACCTGACCAGTATCTGTAATACCAAGAGCAATCAATATCACTCCTTTACCTCTATTACGGTATTTAATCCAAACTCCATCCACAACCACAGCAATTATATCTGAACTAATTGAACGCCTTGTTTTGCTTCAGTTGAAATTTGAATAAAAAGGTCTTAACTTAAGTTGGTTGAAGTAACCACAGAAAGGAGTGGAATTGCCACAAAAAAATGGACACATAGTTAAGATTAAACAAAAAACATTTTTTACAAGAGGCAACACACAATTCATATTATTAGTTAGAGAATAATTATATTTACTACCTCCGTCTTTTTAATAGTGAGCCTCCCACCAATCTATTATTATATAGGATTGGTAGAATGATATCACTATTACGCAAATCTAATTATTCCGATCACTACAAAAAAAGTGACCTTAATTAGCTAGCATTTAGTAATTTCCCAGCAGCCAATAATAAAGCACCTGCAAAGATAAGCCAGTCTCCAGTACTCGCACCATCAGTTGCACTCTTTCTTTCTAACTTCTCTGCTCTTACTTCCATTGTATCCTCCTTTACTTATGAAATTAAACCAACCATTTACATATAATATTTACAAAACAAAAATCCTCCTTGTCAATAACGTTTTTTTGGTTTTACTTACGTTTTTTTTGCCATCTTTCTATATTCACTCGGTGAAACCACCATAATCCGATGAAAGCTCTCATTGAAACGACTTTGACACGAATAGCCCAG
>JAGGVB010000071.1 GCA_021158245.1 bacterium
AACAATTTGTAAAAAAACCCGTATAAAATGGTTTCGAAACAATTTTACAAAACAGGGAGATCCGAGATGAAAACCTTATTCAAATTTGTGCTGGGCATATCTCTTTTACTTTCCGTATACTCGGCAAATGCATCAGACAATAATTTAAAACCTTTAACAACCGCAGAAAAAACAAACTACGCAAAAACCTCTACTTATAAAGATGTGATGAATTTCATTAAAGAGCTTCAAAAATTAAGCCCTTACATAAGCGTACAGACTTTGTGTACAAGTGCCGAAGGCAGAGACGTTCCTCTGATAATTCTCGGCAACCCTGTCCCTTCATCACCTTCGGATCTTCGGTATGACGGCAGAATGGCAGTTTATATCGAAGCAAACATACACGCAGGTGAAGTTGAAGGCAAAGAGGCAGTACTGGCTCTTGCGAGGGATATTACAACGGGCAGCAAGCTTTCAATGCTCAATGATCTTGTTATTTTAATAGCTCCTATATTTAATGCAGACGGGAATGAAAAATTTAACGCTACCAACCGCGACAGCCAGAACGGCCCGAAAGAATGCGGAGTAAGGTTCAACGGACAGGAACTGGATCTGAACAGGGACGCTATGAAACTTGAATCACCTGAAGTAAATGCCCTTGTGTCAAAGGTACTGAACAAGTGGGATCCTGCTCTGCTGATTGACTGCCACACTACAAACGGTTCCTACCACATTGAGCCCGTAACATACGTTTGGGGCTTTAACCCGAATGGCGACTTAAGTATTGTTGACTATATGCGCCGTACAATGATGCCGCAGGTTAAAACAATGATGGAAAAAAACTACAATATTCTGTCTGTTGTTTACGGTAATTTCATGGATTACAAAAACCCTGAAAAAGGATGGGTGCCGGCAGGCCCTGAGGTACGATATATTACAAACTATACAGGGTTGAGGAACCGCCTTGCAATTCTTGACGAAAACTACACACATGCGGATTTCAAAACCAGGATTAAGGGTGCCTATGCTCTTGTATCTTCCTCCCTTGAGTATTGTCAACAACATAAAAGTGAAATTATCAACCTCATTTCAAATGCTGACAAAAAGACCGTTGAAAGAGGATTAAATCCTGCTCCGACTGATTCTTTTATAGTAAAATATAATATGGAGGCGTATGATAAAAAGATTACACTACAGGGCTACGAATATGAAATCATAAAACGTAAAAACGTATATCCCCGAATCAAAAAACTTGATAAAAGAAAAACTTATCACATGCCCTACTTCTGTAAGTACACATCAAAAAAATCTGTCAGGCTGCCTTTCGGCTATTTGATTCCTGTTTTCAGTAAAACAATTGTGAAAAAACTGCTTAAGCACGGGCTTGTTGTCGAAAAACTCACAGAGCCTGTTACCCTTAAAGTGCAAACTTTTAAAATACAGTATCTGAAAGCTTCCAAACTCCCCTATCAGGGGCACTATATGCATAAAATAAAGGGCGAATTTTCAACAGTAGAAAAAGTCTTTCAAAAGGGAACCATTTTTGTTCCGACAGGCCAGAAACTCGGCAGTCTTGCAGCGTACCTTCTGGAACCTGAAAGCAACGACGGCCTTGTAGCATGGAATTTTTTTGACAGATACCTTGTAACAGAATGGGGATCAAGATTAAAGACCCTGCCTGTCTACAAAATTCTGAAACCTGCCACACTGGCAAAGAAAAGACTGACATCATTCTGAAAAAAATAGAAAAGGTTGCTTAATGCCCCATTCTCATATCGGTGAATTTGCAGCACTGCTTACAGTATTCTGCTGGACAGTTTCAGCTCTGTCTTTTGAATACGCAGGGAAAAAGATAGGATCTCTGAGCCTTAATTTTATCAGGCTTGTAATGGGTGTTGGGCTTCTTTCTATCTTTTTATTTATTACAAAAGGTACATTTATCCCTCTCCACTCTTCCGGCCATGTCTGGTTCTGGCTGACAATTTCCGGGATTGTAGGTTATGGAATAGGTGATCTTCTGCTGTTTCAGGCTTTTGTAGTTGTAGGAGCACGAATCTCAATGCTGATGATGGCGCTCTCTCCTCCCATTACAGCATTAATAGGCGGAATATTTCTCGGAGAAAGGCTTAACCCCGCTGATTTTATCGGAATGATTCTGACCATTGCAGGTGTCTCAATTGTTATTTTTCAGAAATCTTCAGATGAAAAATCCATAAAGTTCACTCATTCAGGTATTGGGATTCTTTTAGCATTTGGCAGTGCATTCTTTCAGGCTGTAGGGCTTGTTATAAGTAAATATGGAATTGCCAGCGATTCAGCCATTAATGCTGCTCTTATCAGGGGTATTGCAGGAACTATAGCCTTTGCACTGATTATTACTATTGCCAGAAAAACCAAAAACATTATAATAGCAGTAAAAAATATTAACGCTATGAAAATAACCTTTCTTGGTGCATTTTTCGGGCCATTTATAGGAGTGTCTCTCTCTCTTTTTGCAGTCCAGCATACGGCAACTGGTATTGCATCTACTATAATGTCAATTGTACCTGTTTTCATTATTGGGCCTTCAGTAATCTTTTTTAAAGAAAAAGTCACTCTAAAGGAACTCATTGGAGCAATAATAGCTGTTTCCGGGGTTGGAATTCTTTTTCTATAATTGCAGAATTTAGCTTGACTTGATTTTTTATATTTTTTATATTTAAGTCTTGCATATTGGTTATGAATTTTGGAGGATAGACAAAATATGTACGCTATTATTGAAGTAAGCGGATTACAATACAAAGTAACAAAAGGCCAGAAACTACGTGTCAATAAACTTGATACGGAAGTCGGTAAAAAAGTTGACTTTAAAGAAGTCCTGTTGGTTGTTGATAATGACAAAGTTACTGTTGGTAAACCGGTTGTTGCAAAAACAGTTGTAAAAGCAACTGTGCTTTCACATGGGAAAGACAAGAAGGTCTTGGTCTTTAAGAAAAAACGGCGTAAAGGATACAAAGTATTCCGCGGCCACCGCCAGGAATATACTGAGATCATGATTGATAAGATCGGCGCTGAAGCGGAACCAAAAACAAAACCGGCTGCAGCGCAATCCAAGCCGAAAACTACTGAAGTAAAACCGAAACAAAAACCTGCTGCAGCAAAAACAAAAACTTCAGAGAAAAAAAATACTACAGCAGCTAAAAAACCAGTTGCTAAAACAACAAAAAAAGAAGAAAAGTAATATACAGAGGTATTTACAATGGCACATAAAAAGGGTGTTGGTAGTTCCAAAAACGGAAGAGATAGTAATGCCCAGAGGCTGGGAGTTAAACGCTACGGCGGACAGGTTGTTAAAGCAGGGAATATAATAGTCAGGCAGAGAGGTACAAAATTTCATCCGGGCCTCAATGTCGGGCGCGGAAAAGATGATACACTTTTTGCTAAAAGTGACGGCCGTGTTGTTTTTGAAAAAAAAGGGGATAAAAAATTTATAAGTATTCAATCCCTTTAATTTTTTTTATTCTCTATACAACTATAAAAGCCGTTAATTAATATAACGGCTTTTTATCTTTGGAACCGGCAGATAAGATTTTTCGTATAATATATAGAGCAGAAAAACTAAATTTGAAGGGCGGGGATTTTACCCTTCAGGGAGGAACAGCCATGAAACGTTTAACATTTTTCCTCATTTTAACAATTATTATCAGTTTTTTCCTCTATGGTTGTTATACTCAGGTTATGATACAGCAGCACAGCTCCCGAACTGCGGGAAATGACAGCTATTCCGTGACTGAAGAACCTTACAACGATTATTCCGATTACGATACATATGACAACTCATACGATGATAGCTACTACGATGACACAGAAAGAATTGTTCGTGACCACTACCTCTACGGAGATTTCTGGTACGGATATGACTGGTATGATCCCTTATGGGCATCTCCTTCTTGGTACACCTACAATTCATGGAACAGATACTTCTGGAGATACAATGACCCCTGGTTCTATGATCCATGGACTTACGGATACTCTAACTTCTACTCCCCTTATTCCGGATGGGGCATGTACTATCCAGGCTACTACTGGAACTACACTGATCCCTATTATGCATATTGGAACGGATACTACTCATACACTCCTGATAAAAGACGTTCGTTTAACAGGAGACAATCCTTTTCCGGAAACACATACAATCCTTCTGTAACAACAAGTCCGGGAAGAAACGGCAGGATATCAAAAACCGGCAATTCAAACCGTATTTCATCTGCATCTTCAAGCAGAAGAATAAGAAAACGTTCTAATGATTCAGAAAAAAAGATATCTGCATTATCATCAAACTCAAGGACGCTCTTCTCACACGGGCCCAGAATAAGAAAAGACAGAAGTTCCGGCAGAACCGGTAAATCATCAAAAAGCAGATATACGGCAAACAGGAAAAGCCGTTCTTCATCAGGCAGCCTGCGAACACGGCGTTCTTCGTCCGGGTCATCCGGATCAATCTCCCGGACCAGAAGCTCTTCATCAAGGGGATCTACTTATAAGCCTTCAAGCCGTTCTTCATCTTCTTCATCTACAAGAACGAGGAGTTCTTCTTCAAGTAAATCCAGTCCTGCAAGAAGGCGAAAGTAATTTTTTAAAAATAATCAATGTTGAAAAAGCCCTGATACTATTATCCGGGCTTTTTCAATTTATGCTTATCAATCTTTTCTTGACTTTAAAGGTAAATTCCGTTATTTTTCTTATACATGCAAATATTACATAGGTAAGGGATTAAGGATATGAAAATAAAATCATTAGTAATAGCACTGATTATCTTCCCTGCAATTATTATGGCCCAGTCAGGGGCATTGAAACTGGGGATACTGATAGACACACCTGCTGCAAATATTCCTGACAGGGGGCAGATTCAATCAAGCCTGAGAATGTACTCAAACGGAGGATTACTCGGATCAATACTAATTGGCCTCAGTCCGCGTTTTGCACTTGGAGTCTCTTACGGAGGAGAAAATATTGTTGGAACCGGTGACATTAATCTTAACCCTCAGCCGGCAGTAGAAGTAAGATATCTCCTTTTTGAAGAGAGATTTCTCTTCCCTTCAATTGAGATAGGCTTCAATTCTCAGGGATACGGCGCATACAATTCGGAATTAAAACGCTATTCAGTGAAATCTCTCGGATTTTATGCAGTTGCCAGTAAAAATACTTCCTTCCTCGGAGGATTGGGAATTCACGGAGGGATAAATATAAGTACAGAGACAAATGACGGAGACAAGGACCCCAACGTCTTTTTCGGATGTCATAAACAGCTTAATAAAGAGCTGGTCTTATTAGCTGAATATAACACTGCAATAAATGACAACAGCGATAATGCAGTGGGATCCGGCAAAGGATATCTTAATTTTGGAATCAGGTGGGTTTTTGCCCAGCAGCTCTTTATAGAATTTGACATGAGAAATGTCCTTGAAAACGGCGATAAAATTGCAGGCAGCTCAAGAGAAGTAAAGCTTTTTTATGTAACTCATTTTTAGCAAAGGGAACCATTGAATGGGGAAAAAAAACAGGCACTTCTTTATACAAAAATTGCTGGACACTGTAGCCATTGGTTCACAGCAGGAATTCTTAACTGAATTAAGAAAAGAGGGCATTAAAATAAGCCAATCCACTCTTTCAAAAGATCTGAAAGAGCTGGGAATTATTAAAGTACGGGGAAAAAACGGCAGATTCAAATTCCTGCAGACCAGAGAACGCGACAGTTTCAGGACAGGTGTTCTCTTAAAACGGGAAGTACTCGACTATCTGCAGGAAACCACAGTGGTTAATAATCTTCTTGTAATGAAAACTATTCTTGGCAACGCAGCCGGACTATCACGTTGCCTTGACGATATCAACTGGCCGGAAATTGTCGCTACAATTGCAGGCGTTGACACCCTCGTTGTAATAACAAAATCAGACGAAGACGCACAACTTATCGACAAAAAGATTCATGAACTTACAATTCAGGAAAGTGATATCTAAATATTAAGGGGCAATGAACTTTATAAGAATTCATTGCTCCTATTTTTCCAAACCAATTTAAAATCCGGTGTATCTGTTTACTTTCTGATCTCAATGCTGATAATAAAATTTCGTCCGGGCCCGTTAATACCGGAACCATGTTCTCTGTAATTCACATCAAAAATATTTTCAATACTGCACATTATTTCACCTATATGAGGGATATTGTAATTTGCACGCAAGTTAACAGTAACCCATCCAGGAGTGCCTCCCACAGGAATACGAGGATCATCCATATCATCAGAAGAAAGTTTATCCTGCTTTGCTGCAAACCGTACGAACCACTCAATTGAGCATCCGGTCATATTAATTTGTGCGCCAAATAAACCAAATAAAGGCGGTATCCCTCCAACCGGTTCCCCAAGTGTCACATTCCACCCATAAGGCATCGTTAAATTGGAAAACACATCTATTATATCGCTCCTGTAATTTAATGCAGACTCAACGCCGCATAGATATGCCCTGCCTGTATTCTGCTTTGATTTTACTTTAAAAAGTATGGAGTTCCTCTCAATCACTGATGATCCTCCGTAAACAGCATCTGCACTTGCAATTAAATTATTGACACTTGCATAGTAAACAGATACTTCTGCAGACACATTTTTCTTTTCAATTTTCACACCTGTATCAAAGCTGGTCATTGATTCCGGTCTTAATTCCGGATTAGGTATCTCAAATGTATTGCCTTTTGACTCACCGAGTTTTGAGATATCACTTAAATTAGGAGCTCTAAAGGCCTGCCCAAAATTACAATTCAGGAATACGCCATCACTCATTTTATAGATCAGTCCTTCACTACCTGTTAATGCGTGAAAATTCTGAGATATTGTCTCTCCAAAAATGTCTGTTATGGGACTTGAAGCAGGGAGAGAAAACTTTGTGTAAAACCTGCTCAATCTTACACCTGTTACACTCTTCAGGCGCCCACTGATATTTACTTCATCCTGAAGATAAGCGCCTATGCTTGTATAAACAGCACCGTCAGGATATCTTGCCTGTTCGTCTTTTTGTGATACAAACGTCACAGGATCCTGTTTATATCTTTCAGCATTAATCAAATCATGGTATATCTCTGAACCGTAGGTCAAAAAATGCTTATTAAAAAATGATCTAAGCTGTACGGAAAATCCCCCTGTTTTCACTCCTACCCACTCTTTTGTAATTGATGATTCCGGCTTTTTCTGCTTCTTTCTGCCTTCATCCTGTATGTTCATAGAAGCAGTTACCTGCAGAGAAGAAACGTACAGATTATTAAGACTCTTCTCCAGCCGGAGGTATGACAAGTGCCTCTTCTGTGGATTATAAAGCCACAAATAATATCCGTCATTTTCATATTTATCATAACGCGGCAGGTTTGATTTTTTTGTATACTGGGAGGAAAAGATTAATTTTGTTGTTTCAGAAGGATATGAAATTAATTTATAATCCCAGTCAAGACAGTCAAACCCTGACGGGCTCTGAACAGGTCCGTTTACAGAATGTTCAAGCTCAGGTAAGGAATTCTTTACTCCCCGACGTAGATCACCGAACTTTTTAACGCTTACTCCTCCCAGCATACCAATGCGTTTTCCACTGTATGACATATCAACCCTGGAAGTTCTTTCATTGTCTGCTGATGCCCATCTTCCGAAAACACGATAACCTATTCCACTCTTACTTTCACCCTGAACTACATCCTTTGTAATTGCATTGATTGTTCCTCCCAAAGCATCACTGCCGTACATTACAGAAGTAGGGCCGCGTACAACCTCTATTTGATTAAGAGTAAAATAGTCTATCATAGTCAGGTAGGAGTGATTTCCTAGGCGGTACGTAGAGTTGTTCATACGGATTCCGTCAACTAAAAGAAGTATCTGATTAGAGCTTAAACCTCTAATAATTGCGGATCCGCCACCATGGCTGGTTTTCTGTACAAATACTCCGGGCTCATCCCTTAACACCTCTGCTGATGTTTTCTGATTCCTTTCACGTATTGCATTTTCAGTGATGAGATTTACCGCTTGGGAAATATCCGTAACCCCTCGTTCCGAACGTGTTGCTGTTACGGATATACCGGGAGATCTGAGTACCTGCAAATTCATAACAATTGTTCCAAGCTCGGCAATTTGCTTTGATCTGATAATTACAGGAGAGATAATTTTTTCCGAAAAACTTATATGTTTGATTTTAAGACTGTATACTCCTTCAGGCACACCGGTTAGTGTAAAAGTTCCATTATTATCAGTTACACCTCCGATTACTGTTGACATTAACATTACATGCGCTTTTACTACAGGATTTCCCTGTTTATCCGTCACAGCCCCCCTTATTGTACCCTTTTCAGGAGAAACTGCACTGATGCAGGAAATTACTGACAGAAAAAGAATTAAGGTTTTAAGGATTATTCCGCGCATTTCTACTATCTCCTTCCTATTAATGGATAAGAATGAGTTTTTCCTGCGGTTTTGAAAGGAATTCACAGCCTGATTCTGTTACAACAACTATCTCTTCCATAGTAGCAACTCCATAACCCTTGACATTAAGCCTGGGCTCTATTGTGTAGACTTGGCCTGCTTCAATTTTGAGAAAGGGAAGATCCTTGTATCTGTCCCATTTGGGGCATAACAAACCTGCACCGTCATGAGCCTTTCTGCCGACCTGATGCCCGAGTGCATGAGGAAACTCCTCATATCCTCTTTCTACGATATAGCTCCTTGCCACTTCATCAATTTTCCAGCCTTCCACACCAGGCCTGAGAGCTTTTGCAGCAGCCTGTATGGAATCCCTTATTGTCTCAAAGCCTCTGATTACCTCATCAGGCGCTTCCTGCTCATCAGGCCTCAGAAAATACCAGGTCCTCTGAAGGTCTGAAACATATCCTTCATACCTTACACCAAAATCTATATTCATTATATGCCCGGGCTCAATTTTTCTGTTAGTCGGGCCTGCATGTGCACCTGCACTTTCAGGCCCTGTGAAAACTGCAGGGCATTGTTCCGAATCCCATGCCGGGCCCAATCCTCTGAAATCCATCCTCTCATTTATAAATTGGTGTACATCCTGTTCAGTATGGCCTGCGACAACAAAACCTGTAACCTCATCGAAAATTTCCAGAGTAATATCTATGGCTTTTTTAATTTTTTCTATTTCAGCAGAAGATTTCCGCCCGCGTACAGCGGAGATGACAGGCGCACTGGATTCAAATCTTTCTGTGTATGGAGTATCTTCAAGATATTTTGTGAGATTCAGATACAAACCGTGGCTCAATCCGTCAGACATTACATCGCCTTCGGAAAAATTGATTGCTATCCTTTTGGGATCAATCTCTTTAAAAATGTTTACAAGAGGTTCTTTAATTGAATCAATATACGTAATAATTTCATAATCTGCATGATCTTTGATATTCTGAGCATCAAGGCTGCCTACAATTGCCACTGTCCTGCCCTCTTTTGTGATGATAAATGCAGACTGCCAGGTACAGTTAGTACCGAGAATAAGGTCCAGAACCGGATCAGGAGTTGAAGAAGTCTCTCTTGCAAAAGTAAGCCACATGTCCACATCCTTCTCTTTCAGGATTGCAACCGCTTGTTTGATCTTCTCATTTACCATTTTCTTTACCTCTTTTAAATTTTATTGTTTGTTGTTTTTCCCACATTTTAGAATAGAGGACAAACAGATACACAGAAGAGAAAAAACAGACAAAAAAGCCTGTTATCCCGTCTTTATAACCTTTTTTGGTAAAATACATTCTTGAAAATCTTGATAAGCTGTGTAACAAAATATCATACCAGTGAATTTTCTTATTGCCGATTCTCTTCAGTTTATCTTCAACTTCAAGGGAGGTATATCTGTTCATCTTTCTGAAGTACTCACTTATGGAGTTATATGAATAGTGAAGCAGATTACCCTTAAGTTGTGCTGTCTCTCCATCTACTTTAAAGCCTTCATGTATATCCGTTTCAGGAATCGCTACCTTATCTTTTCTAAAGCAGCGCATTACAAAATCCGGTGCCCACCCGCAGTGATTTACAGGCTGGGAAAGGAAGTGGTTCTTACGGTTCATATAATAACCGTTATACTTTTCTTTTCCTGCTCTGGCAAGAATATCTTCTCTCAGCTCATCAGTGACAACTTCATCTGCATCAACAAACAGAACCCAGTCTCCTCTTGCTTTTGATAATGCAAA
>JAGGVB010000072.1 GCA_021158245.1 bacterium
CCCACACCGAATACAGCACTTTCTGCAAAATTATAATTTCTCTCAACCATAAAAAGAGAGCCGCCGAGAATTGCACAGTTTACAGTAATAAGGGGCAGGAAAATTCCGAGAGCATTATAAAGGCTTGGGAAAAATTTATCAAGAACCATTTCAAGAATCTGAACAGTGGCTGCAATAACTCCAATGTAAATTATAAGTCCGAGAAAAGAGATGTCAAGGTTTTCCATTCCAGCCCATTTTAGCGCGCCCGGAGCAAGCAGATTGCGGTAGATCAGATTGTTTAACGGCATGGTGACAGACTGCACCACTACAACAGCAATGCCAAGACCTATTGCAGAATCAACCCTTTTGGATACTGCAATAAATGTACACATACCGAGAAAAAAGGCCAGTGCCATGTTCTCAATAAAAATAGATTTTATAAACAAACTTAAATAATGTTCCAGCATACCATTCTCCTGTTACATTGATCAGCTGTGGGCATCTGTGTCCTCGGGATTAATTGTTCGCATAATCCAGATAATAATTCCCAGCAGAAAAAATGCGCTGGCAGGCAGCAGCAAAAGACCGTTGGGATAGTACCATCCTCCGTCAGATACAGATTTTAATACTGTGTGTCCCAAAATTGATCCTGAGCCGAAAAGCTCCCGTATTGTTCCCACAATAAGAAGAATAAAAGTGTAGCCAAGGCCGTTGCCAATACCGTCCAGAAAACTGTCCCCCGGAGGATTGTGAAGAGCAAAGGCCTCTGCTCTTCCCATTATTATACAGTTAGTGATAATAAGGCCAACATAAACAGAAAGCTGTTTGCTTATGTCATAAGCAAAAGCCTTGATAATCTGATCAGCTATGATAACAAGGGAAGCGATTATTGTCATCTCAACGATAATTCTGATTGAACCGGGTATTGATTTCCGGATCAGACTTACGGAAAAATTTGAAAGAGAAAGAACAAAAATCACAGCAAGAGACATAACTATGGATGTTTCAAGTTTTGAAGTAACAGCAAGTGCAGAACAGATTCCGAGTATGTGATATCCGATAGGATTTTTCCGGAAAACAGGAGTTGTAACAAGTTTAACATACTTATTCATTGCCGGTTTTTCTCCTTAAATAATCAAGATACGGGCCGTATCCTTTGGGGCCCAGCCAGAAATTTACCGTATTGTTAACGCCTCTTGTTGTAAGAGTAGCGCCGGACAGGCCGTTGATTTTGTACATTTTTTCAGGATCATTATCCTTTACTTTCCCCTTGATAACTCTGATTTTCATATTTCCGTTAATATCAAATGCCTGTTTGCCTGACCACGATTTTTTCCATTTTTTATTGTCAATTTCTCCGCCAAGTCCAGGGGTTTCTCCGTGCTGGTAAAATGTTATTCCGGTCACTGTTCTTAAATCCTTGTCAAGAGCAATATACCCGTACATTGTTGACCAGAGTCCTTTCCCGTAAACAGGGAAGATAAATTTATCAACAAAGTCATTTTTGAGCACTTTGTAAATAACAATATACGCAGGAATTTTGCCGATTTTGGCAATATCGCTTTCTGTCGGAACCGGAATTAAAAGGTCAGGCTTTTTGAGTACTGATTCAAGGTCAAAATCTTCAGGGTTAAAAGGGAGTTTTCCCGGGCTTACGGCACGGGATGTTTTCATATCCACAACAATCGGTATAATATTATTTTTAAAAAAATCTTCGGAATTTTGATATTCATCAGGTATGCCTGCTGCTGCAATTATGTTTTTAATTCTCTCCCTCTTTTTATTCTCTTCCTGCATTCCTTTTAATGATACTGCAGTAAGAGACACAAGAAAAGAGCAGACAATACAAATGCTCAATGCAACAATCAGGGTCTTTTTTGCGCTTTCACGAGCCATATTGCAATGCTCCCTTTTTTATTCCGGATTTTACAACGTAGTGGTCAATTATCGGTGCAAATGTATTGCCGAACAGAATTGCAAGCATCATACCTTCAGGATATGCAGGATTAACCACGCGTATAAGCACAACTACAACTCCTATAAGCAGACCATAAAAATATTTACCTTTTCTTGTCATTGCAGCGCTTACAGGATCTGTTGCCATAAAAACAGTACCGAATGCAAATCCGCCCAGAACAAAATGCCATAAGGGAGAAAGTCCGAACATGGGATTTGTTGTACTGCCTGTTAAATTAAATAAAAGAGCTGTTACTGTCATACCTGCAACAATACTTGCCATAATACGCCAGGATCCTATACCTGTTAAAATCAGAATAAATGCACCAATCAGGCATGCAAGTGTTGAAGTTTCTCCCATTGATCCCGGAATTGTGCCGATAAATGAATCAAACCATGAAACAGAAAGATGAACGCCTTTTTCCGCTGCCTGAGCAAGAGGAGTAGCGCTGCTTATTCCGTTTACTGCAATCCACACCGAATCTCCCGATATATTTGCCGGATATGCAAAAAAGAGAAATGCTCTGCCTGCAAGAGCAGGATTCCAGATATTCATTCCCACGCCGCCAAAGACCTCTTTGGCAAATACAACACCAAAGCTGATTCCGAGAGCTGTCTGCCACAAAGGTATTGTAGGAGGCAGAATCATGGGGAAAAGCAGACTTGTTACAAGAAATCCTTCGTTTATGGGATGTTTTCTGACAACTGCAAACAAAACTTCCCACAAACCGCCTGCAGCAAGAGATACAATGTAAACAGGCAGAAAGTAAACAGCTCCGTGCAGAAAGTTGTCGAGAGGATTTGCAGGATCAAAACCGATTTTAAATAATTGCAGAATTGTATAATGGAAATCTTTGGGAATCGCTGCTGCTCCGGCTTTTGCAATTGCAAGATTTGCCTGCAGCCCTGTGTTGTAAAATGCCATAATTACAGCCGGAACCATTGCAACAACCACCATTATCATCATTCTCTTAAAATCGAGAAAATCCCTTACATGAGGAGCGCTCCGGGTTCTTTCATCAGTGGAAAAAAGAAAAGAGTCCAG